>JAUIIK010000255.1 GCA_030431755.1 Chloroflexia bacterium | reverse complement strand
CCTCGAGGCCATACTCGTCATACTCGTTGACCACGCGGGCTGTGTTCGGTGCGAGATTGCCGCCACTGTCAAAGCGCAGCGAGTTTGGGTCAGGAACCTGCTTCAAAAGGCTAAGGATCTTCACACAATCTCCCAGGTCTGCTCTCGCGCCCGACCGCTCGGGCTAGTCGCCAAAATTCGCGTCGCGCTTCTCGAGGAACGCCGCCATGCCCTCGCGTTGCTCATCCGAACCAAACAGCAGTGCGAACGCTTGTGCCTCATGTTCCAGGCCGACAGCCTGGGCGGTGTCCCGCGCCGTGCGCATCAAGCTCTTTGACGCTTGCACCGCCGTCGGGGCGTTGCGCGCAATTGACTGTGCCAGATCGAGCGCGTTGTCGAGCAACTCGTCACTCGCGTGTACCGCGTTGACCAGCCCTACCCGCAGTGCCTCGTCAGCCTTCACCCATCGCCCGGAGAGGATCATCTCGGCGGCCATGCCCGGCCCAACGATACGCTGAAGGCGCTGCGTCGCCCCCCATCCGGGCGGGATGCCCAGGCCGACCTCGGGCTGCGCGAAGACCGCGTTCTCGCTGGCAATGCGAATATCGCAGGCAAGCGCCATCTCGCAGCCGCCACCGAAGGCATAGCCATTCACCGCGGCAATCCACGGGATCTTGCTCTCATCGAGCATTGACGCGGCCCTGTGTCCAAGCCCGGCGAAGGCTACCGCCTCGGCTGGGTCCTTATCGCTCATCTCCATGATGTCCGCGCCGGCCGCGAACGAGCGCTCACCCGCTCCGGTAAGGACACCGACGCGCACGCTCGTGTCGGCGAGGACGCCCTCAAGACTGTCGATGAGCGCACCCAGCTGTTCAGAGTTGAATGCGTTGAGCGCTTCACGCCGCTCCATCGTCACGACAGCCACATGCCCGTGGATCTCGGCGGTTACCGGCATGTCTTGTCGCCTTTCTCCGCATGCGGCAACGCTCTAGTCGACACGAATGATCATCGCATCGCCCTGAGCGCCGCCGGAGCAAATCGCCGCCAGGCCGTAACCGCCGCCGCGCCGCCGGAGCTCGTAAGCCAGCGTCAGGACAACCCGCGCGCCGGACGCGCCGATGGGATGGCCAATCGCGATCGCGCCGCCGTTGGGGTTGATGCTTTCCGGATCGATCCCCAACCGGCCCGAGCTAATCACGGCGACGCTTGCAAACGCCTCATTGATCTCGACGACATCCATATCGTCGATGGTCATGCCCGCCTTCTTCAGCGCCGCCTCGCCGGCCAGGTGCGGGGTGTAGGCCAGATACGGCACGTCCCAGGCCGAGGTCGCATGCGCCACGATCGTCGCAAGCGGTTTCACGCCAAGCTCGGCGGCATGTTCAGCCGTCGTAAGCACCATCGCCGCCGCGCCGTCGTTGACGCCCGGAGCATTGCCAGCGGTGACGCTGCCTTCCGGATCGAAGACAGGCCGAAGGTTCCCAAGCGCTTCAACCGTCGTGTCAGCCCGGATCGCCTCGTCGCGGTCAACGACCGTCACCGCGCCGCGCCGGCCAGGCACTTCAACAGCAACGATCTCGTCCGGCAGACGGCCCTCGTCGTACGCCGCCTGGGCCTTCATGTGGCTGCGGTAGGCGTACTCGTCCTGAACTGCGCGGCTGCACTCATTCTCAGCCGCGACGTTCGTTCCGTGAATACCCATGTGGACGTTCGCGACTGCGCAGGTCAGGCCGTCATCCACCATCGAGTCAATAAGTGTGCCGTCGCCCATGCGATAGCCGAAGCGCGCCTGCTTCAGGAGGTATGGCGCATTGCTCATGCTCTCCATGCCGCCGGCGATGATCGTCTGATACTCGCCCGCGCCGAGCAGCAGATCAGCAAATGTCAGCGCGCGCATCCCACTGCCGCAGACCCGGTTGATCGTGTCGGATGTGACTGTGCTTGCCAGGCCGATGTTGAATCCAACCTGCCGCGACGGAATCTGGCCGGCCCCGGCCTGCAGCACCTGACCCAGCACGAGGTGGTCGATGTCGTCGGCTTCGACTTGCGACCGCGCCATCGCTTCCGCTGCCGCGACCGACCCAAGGTCGACGGCTGACATGCTGGCGAGGCCGCCGCCTAACCGTCCAAACGGCGTTCGCGCGCCTTCGAGGATTACGCTGCCTGGCATGGTCCGGCTCCTGTCTATTGCGCCCGAAAGCGCCAATCAGTGATGTCGATAACGATGTTAGAAGAGACGCAGCTGCTCCAGCTGTCCGGCCGCCTCGAATCCCTGCGCCGGCGGTTGCGGACAGCGCAGCTCGCGGTCGTCGCGCGAGCCCAGCTCATATCCAGCCTGAATCAGCTGGTGCAGTTCGCGCGTGCCCTCATAGATCACCGCGCCACGGGCATTGCGCCAGTAGCGCTCGACCGGATACTCGTTCGAGTAGCC
>JAUIIK010000136.1 GCA_030431755.1 Chloroflexia bacterium | reverse complement strand
GGCCACGACCTGACTCGCAAAGGGAGCCAGATCATCGTCGACCCACGCTGCCACCCGGATGGCCAGTTGCGCGCTCACCTGAGCGAAGCAGGTCTCGAGTGGGGCTGTGCCGTCACGGTCGAGACGGTGGTAGACCGCCTGATCACTCACCGGATACCGCGGATAGTCCCAGAAGCGGCCGCTGGTCAGCAGTCGCCAGAGATCGAGTTGACTGGACCAGCCGCGCAGGACACAGACCAACAGCCCGCTCCAGAGGACCAGTGCCGGCACGATACGGGGACGGCCACGGGAGGCCGGCGCATCGAGCTCGGGCTGACAGTCGGCCATCAGGTTGTGGACCACACGCTCGAGCTCGTCGAGCGCGGGTGCGGTCCCGCCAATGGTCGGCACAGCCACTCCATTCATGCATACGTACGCTAAAACTCTCTACCTTACCGTGAATTAGGTGGAACAGGTGGAGATGAACTCCACCCCTACAAATCGGACGTGGCTGTTCCATTGTGAATCAGTATAGGGTGCGCTGCTACGCGGTATTGAAGAGAGTGCCTCGACGCTGATTCGCCAGGGGTCAACCGGCGGCGATCTCGTGGCCGGCCTGGTGGTGTGGCGGTGATGGCGGGAGTGATGTGTGGGGCAGGCTGTCGAGGAGGCCGGGGATGTCGGCGGCGGCGCTCGGCCTGGCAAAATGGAAGCCCTGGCCAAAGTCACACCCAAGCTCGATGAGCTGCGCGCGCTGCTCCGTGTGCTCAATCCCCTCGGCAACGGTCGCCAGACCGAGACTGCTGGAGAAGGCGAGGATCGTCCGGACAATTGCCAGATCCTCGGGTGATTCGGCCATCCCCGCAATGAACGAGCGGTCGATCTTCAGGGTATCGATCGGGAACTGTGTCAGGTAGCTCAGGCCGGAATAGCCGGTCCCGAAGTCATCGAGCGCGATGCGGACATCGAGCGCCTTCAGTTTGAGCAGCGTGTCGACGACTGTGTCGGGCGAGGCCATCGCGGCGCTTTCGGTGATCTCCAGCTCAAGGTGTCCGGGAGCGATGCCGCTCAGCTGGATGATCTGCTGGATCTCGTTCGCCAATGACGGTTGCAGGAACTGGTGCGCCGAGAGGTTGACGCAGATGATCGGGGCGTCTTCGCCCAGCGCGTCTATCCAGGCGCGGCCTTGCCGGCAGGCCTCGGTGAGGACGACGTGGCCGATGGCCAGGATCTGGCCCGTCTCCTCGGCGACCGGCACGAACTCCGCGGGCGACAGCAAACCGCGCTCCGGATGCCGCCAGCGGAGGAGGGTTTCCAGCTTGGCCACCCGGCCGCTTGCGAGGTCGACAATCGGCTGGTAGTGCAGCTCGAACTGCTCTTCTTCGAGCGCCCGTCGCAGCTCCGATTCGAGCATTAGCCGGGCGACCGTCCGATCCTGCATCGACGTGTCGAAGGTGACGAACTGATTTCTGCCGAGCGATTTCGCCTCATACATCGCGACATCGGCGTCGCGGATGACATCCTCTGGCGTCGGGCGGCCGGCATTGCCATGAACGATGCCGACGCTGGCCGTCACACTCACCTCGAAGTCATCGATCCGGATTGGATCCTTCAGCGAAGCGATGACCCGGCGGGCGATCTCGTTTGACATGAAGGTCGCGTTGGGGCCGGTCAGCAGGATCACGAACTCGTCGCCGCCGAAGCGCGCTACCAGGTTCGTGCGCCCGACAACTTGCTGAATCCGCCGGGCGACGATTGAGATGACGCGGTCGCCGAGGCTGTGGCCGAAGGAGTCGTTGATCAGCTTGAAGTGGTCCAGGTCGAGCAACAGTACCGCTGTGGCGTTCGAGGCGATTGTCTCGTTCTCGGCGAGCTGCTTCATCTCGTGGAGTAGCAGCGAGCGGTTAGGGAGACCGGTGAGCTGGTCGTAGTAGGCCAGCTTCTCCATCTGCGTCTCGAGCTGTTTGTGGTCGCTGACATCGAACATGATGCCCTGCCAGAAGAGCGGGTTGCCTTCGGCGTCGTGCAGCACCTCGGCGCGGTCGTGAACCCAGATGATCCGGTCGCTCCTGGTGACAACCCGGTACTCGCAGTCAAATGGCGCGAGCGTTGCCTTGCGCTGGGTGTACTGCGCCTCGACCCGCGCGCGGTCATCGGGATGGACAAACTCCTTGACGTAGTTGATCCCGCGTTCCCACTCCTGGGGCGAGTAACCAAACATCTCGATTGCCTGGGGACTAATCCAGGGGTGCGCCCAGGTATCCGGCTCGGCGTCGAGCGACTTGATGTAGGTCATCGCCGGGAGCTGCTCAATAAGCGTCCGGTAGCGCTCTTCGGCTTCGCGCAAGCGTGTGTCGGCGGCTTTCTGCTGGGTGATGTCGCTGGCGGTGAAGAGCAGCCCGCCGACGTGGGGGTTGTCCAACGCGTTGATCGCCAGCATGTCGAGCACACGGTAATTGCCGTCGATGTGGCGGAAACGGAGCTCGCCGGTGACTTTCTCCTCCTGGCCGTCCAGCAGCCGCGCGATGAGCGCTTTGAACAACTGGCGGTCCTCCGGATGGAGACTGGCAAGCACATTGCGGCCGACGAGCTGCTCCTCCGGATAGCCCAGCACCTGATGGACTGATGGGCTAATGAATTCCAGGCGGTGCTCCGGGTTGATGACGACGACAATGTCGGAGAGATACTTCACCAGCACGCCGAAGCGCTCGGCCGAGGCTTGCTCGGCCAGGTCGCGCTCGAGCCGCTGGAGCTTCTGCGTGAGCCAGGCAATCAGCTCGCCGACCAGCAGGCAGAGCGCCAGCGTGTAGACGAACGGCGCGGCAATTTCGCCAAATGAGTCGCCATTCACGATGGCGGGGAAGAGGTAGGCGGCGACGAAGAGCGGCACAAACCGCAAGGATGTCCCGCGTTTGTGCAGCAGCCCGACCCAGGTGAAGGCGGCGACGTAGAAGAAATTAAAGCGATAGGCGCCGCTGGTCGCCAGGTCGCCAACTGAGATCAAGCCGAAGCCAAAGACCGCGATGATGTGGCTGTAGTAGCTCGGCCAGCGGTGCCAGGGCAGGCGCCAGGCGATGCTCCCGACGATGATGGCTACGACGCCGTCGATGATCAGGAGCGGGGTGTTGACCGGTGGATTGGCCGGCAGGATCAGGGTGACGAGGATTGCGAGCAACCCGCCCGCAATGAGCAGCATACCGGCCATTGGCCCGAGCAAATGGTCCGGTTCGCTGATGCCAGCGAGATTGAATGATGATCGAAGCCGGTGTGCAAGGCCGCTGACCACGTCGACGTTTACCGTTCACAATTCCCGCACGCGTCTCGTCGCGGACACGCGCACTAGTCCACCTCAAAGCATGACGGACAGGCGACTTTTGCCGTAGGCCGATACGTCCCCTTTGAGGCAGTACCCTCGGGCGGGCATGCGCTTGTCATGCTCATAACGAGGCCGCCTCGACGAGCTGTTCAAGCGCCACGCCGGCCGCGCCGTGGTGCTGGATGAGTTCGCCATCGCGCAGCTCCCAGACCTGGCCGCGCGAGCGTTCGATGAAGCGCCGCTCGTGGGAGACGACGATGACCGGGCCGGGATAGTCCCGCAGCGCCCGTTCGAACTCCTCAATGACGTCCAGACTGAGGTGGTTGGTGGGCTCGTCGATGACGATGACGTTGCCATCGCCCGCAATCAGTTGCGCCAGCTGGAGCTTGCGCCGCTGCCCCATGCTCAGCTCGCCGATGCGCTTGCCGAGGTCGTCGAGCCGGAAGAGTCCGTGCTGGAGCAGCTCACGGATCAACGCGTGTTCGTACTCGACCCGCCCCTCGCGGTAGGCGTCGAGGACGGTCAGCTGATCCGGCAGCGCGCGGGCGTGCTGGTCGATGTAGGTCAGCCTCGCCGTTGGCGCGGTGACGACCTCGCCGGCATCGGGCGCAAGCTCGCCGCAGATGATCTCCAGCAGCGTTGTCTTGCCTGCGCCGTTCGGCCCGACGACGACGGCCGTCTCGCCGCGCCGCAATGTGAAGTCAATGTCGTCGAGCACCAGGTCAGCGCCGTAGGACTTCGAGACGCCGCGCAGGCGCACGACCTCATCCGACCGGACAACGTCGTCGCCGAGGTCGGCCCGGATCTCGATCCGCTCCGGAGGCCGGGGCAGCGGGTCGGCTTCGAGCCGGCGCAGCCGCTCCCGCATCCAGCCGACGGTCTTGGCAATGGTGTGCTGGGCGCGCTCAGCCTGGGCGTCGTAGAGCGCCTTATCGGGATCGCGACGCGGCGGCGGCTTCCGGTCGACTCTGGCGTTGGTTGCCTTGATCGAGCGCTTGAGCTCGTTGATCTCGCGCTGTTGCGCCTCGTAGGCCAGCTCGTAGTCGGCGATCTCCTTCTCGCGCTGCCGCCGGTAGTCGTCGTAGTCGCCGGGGTAGGAGCGCAGCTGGTGGTCGAACTCGTCGATCGCCAGGATGCGATTGACCGACCGGTTCAGGAAGTGCCGGTCGTGGGAGACGGCCAGCACGCCGCCCTGATACTCCGCCAGATACTCGCCCAGCCAGTCGATGCTGGCGAAGTCGAGATGGTTGGTCGGCTCGTCGAGCAGCAGCAGATCCGGCGCTTGCAGCAGGACAATCGCCAGCATAACCCGCTTCGCCTCGCCGCCGGAGAGCGTCGCGAAGGCCCGCTCGCGACCCAGACTCGCCAGCCCCAGTCCGGCCAGGACGATCTCGATGCGGTGATCCAGCTCGTAGCCACCGCGGGCTTCGAAGCGCTCGCTCAAGCGGGCGTACTCATCGGTCACCGCTTCGAAGTCGGCGTCCGGGTCGGCCATCAACCCTTCGAGCTCCCGCAGCCGCTCCTCGATTGCGTTGAGGTCACCGAGCGACTGGAAGATCATGTCGTCGACGGTCGTGCCCGGCGCGACCTCCGGCAGCTTCTGGGTCAGGTAGCCGGTGACGATCCCGCGCTGAACCGCGACGGCACCGGTCTGGCACTCCAGTTCGCCGGTGATGACCCGCAGCAGCGTCGTTTTGCCGCTGCCGTTCGCGCCGACGAGCCCGGCCCGCTCACCTGGATTCAGGTGGAACGAGACATCGTCGAGCACATGGATGAGACCGAATGAATGGGAGACCTGGGCAACATTGAGCAACATAGCAACCTCAACAGCAGAGAACGCAGACCCTGACGGTCAACGCGCGAGCTTCGTCTGGTTGCTAGTCGGTCATCCACATCTCCCAGGTAGGCGGGTGTAGCGCACCGAGTATACAGGAGTGTCGACGGTACGCAATAGCGTGAAGACGCCGCGGCTCTCCACAGGAGCTGCAAAACAACCACGACGTCATCCTGAGCGAAGTCCCCGGAGCCGAAGGATCTACTTGGCCAATGGAGGTTATCCGGGGAGGCATTCTGCTTTGTCAACCAGTTTGTTGCTGATTGCCTGGCGCGTCCGGCTCCGCAGGCCACGTAGATCCTTCGGCTGCGCGAAGCCTTCGCTCAGGATGACGTATTCATTGCCCTCCTATTGCCAATTGCGTGGGTGATGGCGCGCCGAATTGGCAGCGCATGACATCTTGCCTCATCGATTGTACTCACCCTTGTACCGGCAACGCGTCGTGTTGCAGCTACTAGGGATCGGAACCGGGCTCCGTACGCATCTTCCGGACCCATTCACGGGTCGACGCCTCTGTCTCCCAGCCTGGCACGTCAGTGTCTTTGATGGCTCCGGCAACTAGGTCGGCAGATGCGACCAGTCGCAGGCGCTTCAGGTGTTCTTCGACCATAGCGTTGATGAACTCGCTGCGCCGGCCATTGCCGACATGCCTGTCGATCTCGTCTACGAGCTCGTCACGCAGGATGACATGCGTTCCCATCTGGCATCGTCCAATCTGCAACGTCCCAATCGGTACAGAAACGAGAGCTGCCTACCAGCTCGCCACCCGGAAGCGGCCGAGGAGCACCCAGGGGATGTGCTCGAAGGCGGCCTGGGAGAGCGGATTTTCGGCCGGAGTGCCGCGCGGGTAGGCGGGTTCCTCCAACCGGTCGAGGACGAGGCCGTAGTCGGAAGCGGTGTTGACTAGGACGCTGATTGGCCGGTCGAAGTAGTGCTGGAGATCGGGTTGGCCCGGGACGCCGATGCCCTGCTCCATCTTCATGTCGAGGTAATCGGCGACGCTAACGGCGTAGCGGTTGACGACCTCGGTCCCGACGTGCAGCCGCTCGATGGTCGGCCGGGCGTGCTCGGTGTTGAAGACAGGGTGCGTCACCGAGAAGACGAAGCGGCCGCCGGGCTTGAGTAGCTTCGGCAGCGTGGAGAAGAGCGGCGTGATCTCGGCCATGTCCATGATCGCCATCGTGCAGACGGCGGCGTCGAAGGCCTCGCCGCCGGCCAGCGCCAGCATCGCGTCCGGGTCGGTGGCGTTGACGACGTGGTAGCTGATCTTGTCCTCGTAGCCAGTTGACCGCTGCCGGGCGCGCTCGATGAAACGCTCAGCATGGTCGAAGGCGGTGACGATGGCCCCGGCGTCGGCCATCCGACGGGCGAAACGCCCGGCCCCGCAGGCGATATCGAGCACCCGCTCGCCCGGCTGAAGCTCCAGCAGCTTCTCGCTATAGGGCTCGACGATGATGTCCTGGGTCGGGTTGCCGTCGCCGATCGCGTCGTCCCACCACTCGGCCAGGTTGTCCCAGGATTCCGTCGCCGGGGCTGTGTACTCCGGGAAATCGGGTGACTTGCTGATCATCGGTGGCGGTCCTTTCTCCTGGCTGGTGCTCATCGTCGTATTGTAGTGATGTCAGTCAACTCGGAGGACCGGATGAGCAACCATCGTCGCCATCCCCGAGAAGCCCAAGCGCACCGCCACTGGCATCCTGAAGCGAGGCTCGGGGAGCAAGGGATCTACCGGCGCGGGAGCAGCGTAACGCGGCGGCCCGTGTTTACGGCCATACTCGCTGTCTCGTGGAGACGCTCCACCGTTCGTAGATCCTTCACGTCGCAAAGCCTCTGTTCAGGATGCCAAACATAGGAGGCTGTTTGATTTTCCTGGAACGCGGGTGGGCGACTAAACCCCGTCCGGCTCGGCGTCCGGCCCGTCCGATGCGCGCAGGTATTGGACGATTGCGTAGTAGGGGTCGAAGGCGTCGCGGGCCGTCTGAGCGGCGGCCTTGCGGGCGCGATGGATGTAGGCGACGACGCCGGCCGAGGTGCCGATCAATCCGGCAGCCGTTCCGGCCGCGATTGAGACGATGATCCAGCCACGTTTCGACATGCCCTTGCCCTTTCGCCTGCCAGCTTCCCGCGCCGCCCGGGTGACAGCGTTAACTGTACTTGCCCGGACGGCGCAGCGCGGCGCTATGTGGCGTCTGCCAGCAGGGCGGCGACGCCAACGATGATCGTCCGTAGCTGGTTCGGGTCGACCCCGGCGTCGGGGTTGTTCAGCGCAACGGTGACGGAGAAGAGACGGCCGTCGGCGTGCTCCAGCAGCCATGCGCCGGAGGCGACCCCGGCCTCGTTGCCGCCCTTGAAGGCGACGAAGGGCCAGGTTTCGCTGTCGAGGTTCGCGCCGGTCGAGGCCGCCATGATCGCGTGGAGTGTTTCGTCCGACTGTGCGGCGACGTAGAGTTCCGTCTGAAGCTGGCAGAGCGTCGCGGCCGAGGCGAACCATTCGATCGTGTCGACGGCGATGGGGGTGTTCAGGGCGTTCGGGTCCGCCTGGGTGAAGTCGATCGTCAGGTTGTTCAGGATCTCGCGCTGTCCGGCATCGTCAGCCGCGATGTATTCCTCGCGTTGTGCGGCGCTGGCAACGAGCTTCAGATAGAAGAGCTCCTGGGTGTAGAGCAGCGGCATGTTGCGGTCCATCGCGGCATTGCCGGTCTCCGCCATACGCTCCTCGATGATCTCGCGCCCCAGGAAGTCCATCAGGTGATCGGTCGCGGTGTTGTCGCTGAGGACGATCATCTTGGCAGCGTAGGTGCTGAGGGCGATTGACGATCCAGCGGGCTCGGTCTGCAGCGTGCCCGACGGCAGGCTCTTGAGCTCGTCGGCAATCGGTAGCTCGTCGTCCCAGCTGAGCTCGCCGGCCGCGACTCGCTCGGCCAGCTCCAGCAGCACCCAGAGCTTGAAGGTCGAGGCGACGGCCAGCGGATCATCGGCGTTGTGCGTGTAGATCGGCTGGCAGGTGCCGTCGGTGATCTCGGCGGCCTGGAAGCTGACCTGTGGCGCCTGGTTGCTCAGCCAGCTATCGAACTCCTCGAAGGATTCGAAGCTCTGGCCCGGCTCGCTGTAGGGCACGAAGAGCAGGGTCTGGAAGCGGTGCGGCTCCGGCACCTCCAGGCCGACGAGCACCTGGAGCTGCCCGGCGTTGCTGGTGATCACCGCCGTTCCGTCCAGCCCGACCGGCTCGCCGAAGTAACCGGAGAACTCCCACGGGCCGCTCTGGCCGAGCTGCGCCATCTGGCCCGCAAAGTCGGCCGGTGTGATCGCTGCGACAAAGCTCGGATGCATCCGTGGCTCGACCTCTTCGGCCGTCGGCGCTTCCTCCGCGTTCAGGATGGCCAGCAGCCACGACATCTGCTCGTCGATGGGAAGGTCACCCGGCACTGCCGGTTCGGTCTCGGTCAGCGTCGGGACGTCGGTCTGTTGCGTCGGCGTCGCCTCGGCTTCCGTCGCCGTTGCTTCCTCGGTGGCCTCCGGTGCCGTCGGCTCAGCTTCGGTCGGAGTTTCCACTGACGGCGCTTCCGTCTCGGTCGTTGCGCCTTCTTCCTCCGTCGGAGTCGCGACGATCTCCGTCGGTGTCGTGCCGGCCCCGGGCGCTGTCGGCTCGTCATCATCGTCGTCGCCCATACACGCCGCCAGCAGCGGCAGCAGCACGATCAGGACCAGCCCGTAACCGAGCCAGCGTTGCAGTGTCCTATTCCACCATGACTGATTCTTTATGTTCAATGCATTTCTCACTCCCTGTTGAATCAGAATCTCGACCTTAACAAAACCTCTGACACGATTCCCTCTACATGATCACTGAGACGATCCAACTCCAGTCACGGGTCCAACTGCTCGCCCCAGAGCGGACGGTGGTGTAGTGTCGTCGCCTAGCCGCGGCATCAGTCAATACGCAGTTGAGATGTCGCGTATCTCGTATGATGAATCCACGACAATCAAGACTGGAACGCACGAATGAATGCGATGACGGCTTGGCGACCTCATTGTTAGATCAGTTGAGAAATCTCAATTCCAGAGCATCGGGAGGCAGCCAAAATCATCGGGTCCTGACCGCGCTCGCTGTTGTCGAGATAATCTTTGCCGCCATCTTGATAGCGATTGTCGCTGGCGCGCTTTGGTTGGTTCGGGGTGCGCTTGGCGAACTCGTCGACTGGTTGCTCTGGATTCCCTTACTCATAGCCGTTGGAGCTGTTCTCGCTGGCGGTAGCGCATATCGCTGGCGACAACTATCAGAAGGTGCGTTTCTGGATCGCAAAACGCAGACGACTGCAATAGTCGTCGGTATCACGGCTGGTTGCATCCTGGTCACTTGGGTCATCCTGCACATCTATGTCAATCCCGAAATCCCTAGCGAGAAAACAGATGTGGCCCAGATTGCTGTCGCAATTGTTGGCGGCACGGTTATCGCGATTGGTTCATGGGTCGGCTGGCAGACGCTTCAGGTCAACCGCGAGCGTCTGGAACTAGACCGGACGGCGAATCTGACTGAGAATTTCACGGCTGCGGTCGAGCAACTTGGAGCCACACTAGATGGAGGCAATCCGAACTACGAGATACGCCTCGGGGGAATCTACGCGTTGGAGCGCATTGCCAAGAGCTGGCTTGATCGAGGCGAGGCAAATGACTATTGGTCAGTGATTGAAGTTCTAACTGCATATGTTAGACACAATGCACCATGTTCTGAAGAAGCAGAATTAGAAGACGGCGTGCCGCAGCCACGACTAGATATTGAAGCGATACTCGGGGTGCTACGCCATCGCCATGGAGTTCCGGTTGAGACTGACAATAACTTTCGAATTGATCTCAACGGGACAAACCTACGAGGGGCATTCTTGGCTCATATCGACCTGGATAGGGCAGATCTGCGCAACGCAGATCTATCAGATGCAACATTGACTAGTGCTAGCTTGAAAGGCGTAATGCTCAGTGATGCCAAATTGCAGCGGGCATTTCTGAACGGCGCTCGACTCAATGGATCTCTCCTCGAACGAGCTATCCTAGAGAATGCCAATCTCACAGAAGCGGACTTAGAACGCGCACGCCTTCATGACGCTCAATTAAACGATGCCAAGCTAGTTCAAGCGAATCTCCACCGAGCCGTGCTTTCAGGCGCTCAATTACGCAGGGCCGATCTTTCAGGGGCTCAATGCGTCGGTGCCTGGTTCTTTCGTTGCGACCTTTCGTCAGCTGTTTTGGAATCGACCAACTTAACAGACGCGCAATTAGTAAGGGCAAACCTTGAAGGCGCACGAATGGAATATACAACGCTGACTCACGCCATGCTATCTTCCGTTCGATTCAATGACATCTTGATAATGCACAAGAGCCAACTCACGGCTGGTGGGATCATGCCCAGTGATACTAATCTCACGGTGGTTCCAGGGTCAGAAGCATCATTGAAAGATGCGTTGCTATTTTCGGATTTGAGCGGTGCTTATGGGCTTACGGTCGATGCTCTACTAGAAGCAAAACTTGATGACCTAGACATACTTCCTCCACATTTGAAGGCTGGATATCTCGATCGGGTTGAGCAAAGGTGCTGCTGAGATTCTGTTACTAGAGCTAACACCATTCAAAGGACGATGCAAATGCAGTCTCTAGTGGCTCGGGGCTGGGCGAGCCATCGGGATTTCTCTAGGGTGATTCCCAGCGACTAGACATTGACGAGCCTCGAGGATCAGTCGACAATCGGCGGGACATGTGAGCATGACAATAGAGGGAAGAGGCGAATGCCGTGGTTGATCCGAGATTGTTTGATTCGTTGGAGTGGCGGAGCATCGGGCCGCATCGTGGGGGCCGGGTTGTTGCCGTGGCCGGGCACCCGACCGAGGTGGGCACTTTCTACTTCGGGGCCTGCGCCGGCGGGGTCTGGAAGACGACCAACGGCGGCTCGCACTGGCGCAATATCAGCGACGGCTTCTTCAACACGGCGGCGGTCGGGGCGCTGGCTGTCTCGCAGTCCGATCCGAACGTCATCTACGCCGGCACCGGCGAGGTGACGATCCGCAGCAACGTCTCCCACGGCGATGGCGTCTACAAGTCGACGGACGGGGGCCGGACCTGGAAGAACATGGGCTTGGCCGTTACCCGGCATATCGGCGACATCATCATCCACCCCGACGACCCCGACACGGTCTACGTAGCGGCGCTCGGCAACGCGTTCGCCGACAACCCGGAGCGGGGTGTCTTCCGCTCGACCGATGGCGGCGAGAACTGGTCGAAGGTGCTCTACAAGAGCGACCGCGCCGGTTCGCCCGACATCGCGATGGACGGTGGCAACCCCCGGATTCTCTACGCCTCGATCCTTCAGGCGCGGCGCTACCAGCACACGCTCCAGAGCGGCGGCGAGGACTGCGGTCTCTGGCGCTCCACCGACGGTGGCGACACCTGGGAGGAGATCACCCGCAATCAGGGGCTGCCCCAGGAGGGACTCGTCGGCAAGATCGGTATCGCGACGACAGCGGCGAAACCGGGCCGGGTCTGGGCCATCGTCGAGCATGAGGATGGCGCGGTCTTCCGCTCCGACGACTATGGCGACACCTGGAAGAAGCTGGCCGACAACCCTGATCTGCGGCGGCGGCCCTGGTACTACATGCACCTGGTGGCCGACCCGACCGACGCCAACACGCTCTGGAATCTCAACGTCCAGTTCTGGAAGTCAATCGACGGCGGCGAGAGTTTCACGAGCGTCGCGATTCCCCACGGCGACAACCATGCGATGTGGATCGATCCGCACGACGCAAACCGCATGATCCAGGGCAACGACGGCGGGGCCTGTGTTTCCTATGACGGTGGGAAGAGTTGGTCGTCGATCCTGAACCAGCCGACGGCGCAGTTCTATCACGTCACGACCGACCATCGGACACCCTACAACGTCTACGGCTCGCAGCAGGACAACTGGGCGATGATGGTCCCGAGCATCGGCTTCGAGGGTGCGATCACCTGGAAAGATTACGTCGAGCCGGGCGGCGGCGAATCCGGTTACATTGCGATCAAGCCGGAGGAGCCCTACACCGTCTACGGCGGCGGCATCGGCACCGGCCCTGGCGACGGCCGCCTGCTCTCCTGGAACCCAAGCACCCGGCAGGTGCGGAATGTCACCGTCTGGCCGGAGGTCTTCGGCTACGGCGCGTTTCGGCAGAAGTACCGCTTCCAGTGGACTTTCCCGATCGAGATCTCGCCCCACGACCCGAACACCGTCTACGTCTGCTCGCAGCACGTCCACAAGTCGACCGACGAGGGCACGAACTGGGAGGTCATCAGCCCCGACCTGACCCGCAACGACCCCGACAAGCTCCAGGTCTCGGGCGGACCGATCACCGCCGAGCGCGGCGCGGCCGAGATGTACTGCAACATCTTTGCCTTCCGCGAATCAGCGCATCGCGCCGGGCTGTTTTGGGCCGGTAGCGATGATGGGCTGGTCCACATCTCGAAGGATGGCGGTCAGAATTGGGAGAACATCACCCCTCCCGAAGAGCTGATGCCCGAGTGGAGCAAGGTCTCGATCATCGAGCCCTCGCCGCACGACGAGGCGACCGCCTACATGGCCGTTATCCGTTACATGCACGGCGACCCGAGCCCTTACATCTATAAGACGAGCGACTACGGCCAGAGCTGGACGAAGATCACAAACGGCATCCCGGAGGACCAGTTCACCCGCGTCGTCCGCGAGGACCCGAACCGCCAGGGGCTGCTCTACGCCGGGACCGAGGTGGGGTTGCACGTTTCGTTCGACGATGGTGAGAACTGGCAGCCGTTCCAGTGCAATCTGCCGGTCTGCCCGATTCACGACATCGTCATCGAGGGCACTGACCTGATCGCGGCGACACATGGGCGCTCGTTCTGGATCCTCGACGATCTCTCACCGCTCTA
>JAUIIK010000135.1 GCA_030431755.1 Chloroflexia bacterium | reverse complement strand
GCAACAATGAGCTCAATCTGCATGAGAATGATGTCACCGGCAATGTGACCTTCGTCGCGCACCGAATAGATGTCAGCGGGGCTCGCACCGAGTTCACGGCCTACTCGAATGGCGTGCTCTTCTTTGCTGACAGCGATGCGTTTCCAACGATGACCTTGAATCCGAGTGGCGGCCGCTGGGAGGGCATGATCTACAACCGACGCGGTGTTCCGAGTGACACTATCGAAGGTGGTCAGATCCGCATCAGTGGTAGCAACGGCTTCCAGCACGTCGGCACAATCATCGGCTGGGCCGTAACGCTCGGTGGCAATGGTTGGAGCCTGTTCGGAACCGAGAACGCGACCTTTGAGCCGATGCGTCTCGTCGAGTAACGACGCTCGCGCAACTCAATTCGGATAGAGAGACTACGGCCGCGCTGGTTAGCTAGCGCGGCCGTAGTGCTATTGGGCGCCGGCAGTCGCGTAGAAGTGCGTTCGCCTCAACGTGGTAGGCCGCTCGCGTCTGCGAGGCACGTCGCGTATTGAGGACTTGCGGTGCTTCGTCGTGTCATGAGGCTTGCTGTGTCAGTTCTGAATCAGCACCGGGACGTAAAAGTAGCGCAGGGATGGCTGCACACCATAGACGGCCGTGACGCGCGCCTCCCAGTCACCGGAGTACATCGCTTCGGCGGCCTCTCGCGAGTCCCAGACGTAGAAGCCGCCGACGGTCGCGCCGTCGTCACTGCAGATGTAGGCCTTAGAGACAAGGTGCGGGAGATCGCGGTAGTGGGGTGCGGTGGACTCGAATTTTGCGGTTGCCTCTTCGAGTGAGAGCGCCGGGTCGACATCGAATGTAATCAGGGCAGCAAGCATTGGGATAGTCCTTTCCTGTGGTTGTTGCAAGGCATTCTAGCGCTAGCGCGGCAAGTTCAGGCTCGTCACGCAAGAACGCGCCCGGCTGCGTAGAGCGGCCGGGCGCGTCAGTGCGGTCGAGGCTGTGAGGTTACTCGGCGAGCGAAGCGATGTAGGCAGTAACCGCCGAGATCTGCTCGTCCGTGAAGTTCGCGTACGGGGGCATGATGTTCTGGTAGCCCGAGACGATTTTCGCGCCCGGGTCCGTGATCGACTCGGCGATGTACGCGTCATCGACCGTAACGGTAGAACCGTCCTCCAGCTCCTCCTCGGAGTTGTAGATGCCCTGCCACGACGGTCCGACATTGTCAGAGCCGTCGACAGAGTGGCAGCCGCTACAACCCTGCTCGGAATAGAGCTGCTCGCCCATCGCGATCAGCGGATCTCCATCGCCGCCGCCACCGCCATCGCTGGATTCGCGGGTTGCCGTTGGCGCGCCGCCCTCGGATGGGGATGTCGCCGTTGGATCGTCGTCGTCATCATCGCCACAGGCGACGACGAGCAGTGCCAGCACCGCGGCGACCGATAGTATCTTGAAGAGACTGTTTCGTGTCATATTTCACAATCTCCTTTCACGTTGAATCATAACCGCTGCCTCGCCTAGTTGCTACTCATTCTCATCTACTGTCTCTACGTGTAAACGAAGGTGATCGGACGCATTCCCTGCGTTCGTCTATGATCGCTGAGTACGCTGTGATGTGACCAAAACGAAGGGAGTGGCGCATTGTCTGCGACAACAACGGTTGCCACAATCACGATTGGCCAAACACCTCGCGACGATGTCGTGCCCGCTATGCGTCGGCTGTTGCCGGCCGGTGTCAAGCTTGTCGAGTTCGGCGCGCTTGACGGCCTCAACCGCGCCGAGATGGAGCAGTATGCGGCTCGCGCCGGCGAGGTCGGGATCGTCACAAGATTGCGTGACGACTCGTCGATTCTGCTCTCCCACGATTTGATTCTCCCGCGTATGCAGGCTTTGGTGGATCAAGCTGTTGAACAACATGATGCCGGTCTGTTGGTGATATTGTGTGGGGCCGACTGGTCTGCCTTGGAGACCGAGCGCATGATCGTCAATCCTGGCCAGCTCTTCCCGGCCACGGTTACGGCCCTGGCGCGGGGCCGCAAGCTCGGCATTATCAAGCCGGACGCCGGCCAGGTCGCGCGTGAGCATGAGCGCTACGCAGGCCTGGGAATCGACGCGGTTGTCACGGCAGCGTCGCCATATGCCGGCCCTGAGCGCCTGCGCCTCGCGCGCGAGGCTGCCGAGCACCTGCGCGACGCGGGCTGCGAGCTAGTTTGGATGACCTGTGTCGGCATGGACGAGGCCATGCGCGCCGTCGTTACCGATGGGACCGGCGCGCCGGTCATACTGGCCCAATCGCTGCTTGCGCGTATCTGTAGCGAGCTGCTGCCGGCGACGGTAACGGCCGACGCGCTCGTGGCTGATTAGGCAGCCGATGAGCGAGATGGTGACACGCTGCGGGTGGACCGGCGATGACGAGCTGTACCAGCAGTACCACGACGGAGAATGGGGCGTGCCGGTTCGCGACGGCCAGCTGCTCTTCGAGTTCCTTTGCCTTGAAGGCGCGCAGGCCGGCTTGAGCTGGATCACAATCCTGCGGAAGCGCGAGGGCTACCGCGAACTATTTGACGGTTTTGATCCGGTGGTTATCGCCGAATACGACGATACGAAGGTCGAACTGCTGCGACAGGATGCGCGTATCGTTCGCAATCAGGCGAAGATCCGCTCGGTCGTTGGCAACGCACGCGCATACCTGGAGCTAGAGGCAGCGGACCAGCTCTTCGCGGACTACATCTGGTCGTTTGTTGACGGCGAGCCGCTCCAGAACAGCTGGGCTGAGCTGTCGCAGATCCCAGCGTCGACCGCGACATCGGAGGCTATGAGCAAAGATCTGAAACGGCGCGGATTCAATTTCGTTGGTCCAACGATCTGCTATGCGTTCATGCAGGCAGCAGGGCTTGTCAACGATCACCTGACTGACTGCTTTCGCTGGCAGCAGGTGCGTGACCTGGCTTGACCAGAGGCACATGGCAAACAGGAGGGTAGAAGATTGGTAACTGCGGGAACATTCGAGCAACGCCTGCGGGGTGACGTTTCGGCAGATGAGTTGGCCGGGCATCTCCAGCGTTTCAGTGAGCTGTTTCGGGACTCCGGCACTGAAGACGAGTGGGAAGCGGCGAGGTTCATCAAAGCGACGATGGATGCACATGGCATCGAATGCGAGATTCTCTCCTTCGAGTCCCTCATCTCGCTGCCTGGTCCGGGCGCGTTGGAAGCGCTCGACGCGGCGGGTGAGGTCGCCGCACGGTACCACGTGCGGACCCGATCGTTTGGGGCGCAGACGCCAGAGGGCGGCACGACCGCAGAACTCGTCTTTGTGCCGTTCGAGCAGCCCGAGCAGGGGGCGATGATTTTCAGCCACCGCGCGGTCGAAGGGGATTACTCCAACGTCGATGTCGCCGGGAAGATCGTGCTGACGATGGACGGCGGCCCCGATGGTATTCGACGCGCCGAGGAGCGCGGGGCGCTTGGTCATATCCACATCTGGCCCTCCGATGAGCCGGTCGTACACGAGATGATCGCGACGAGTGTCTGGGGCACGCCGACGCCGGCAACGGCGGGCAATATCCCCGGCATCCCGGCGCTCGGCCTCAACAACACAGACGGCGAGGAGCTGGCAGCGCAATGCCGGGCGGGATCTGTCACGGTGCGCATGGAATCGAACGTCGACACGCGCTGGCGGAGTGTGCCGCTGACCGTCGCCAATGTCCATCCGGGCGCTGCCGACTCTGGTGAACGCTTTCTGCTCGTCGGGGCGCACATCGACTCCTGGTACGAGGGCGTCACCGACAATGCGACGGGTGATGCCGCGCTGATGGAGATGGCGCGGGTCTTGCAAGAGCACCGCGACGGGCTGCGCTACGGCGCGCGCTTCTGCTGGTGGCCGGGCCACTCGACAGGGCGTTATTCCGGCTCGACCTGGTACGTGGATACGCATTTCATGGAGCTCAAGCGAAACTGCCTGGGCTATCTCAACATCGACTCGCCGGGCGTGCGGGAGACCGAAGTCTGGGATTGTCGCTACAACATGGGCGAGATCGAGCACATCACGAGCGCCGTGGTTGAGGAGCTCTCGGGTCAGGAGCCGAACATCCGGCGGCCGTTGAAGGCCGGTGACCAGTCATTTCTTGGCGTCGGGCTCTCCAGCCTCGGCGCGTTTCGGATGCTGCCGGTTGACCACCCTGATCGCAAGGCGGTCGGCGGCTGCGGCGGCGCGTACTGGTGGCACTCGCCGGAGGACACGCTCGACAAGGCGGATCCGGAGATCCTCGCTGACGATTCCCGGATCTATCTGACGATCGTTGCCCGAATGTGCTGCCCGGAGCTCCATCCATACAACTTCGTGCCATCCGCCGAGGATTTCCAGAGCCAGCTGGCGGAGCTACAAGCGAGCGCTGGTGAGCATCTGGATCTCTCAGCGGTCGTGGACGCGGCACAGCAATATCGTGCTGAGGCGGAGCGTGTTGCGAATATCAGCCCGGCTGACATTGAAGCTCATAATCGTGCCCTCTTGACTGTCACCCGCATCGTCAACTCGGCGCTCTTCACGATCGACGGGCCGTACGAGTTCGACCCAGCGCTGCAATTGCCGGTACTGCCGGGGCTTGCGCCGATGCGCCGGCTTGCGACGCTTGAGCCCGAGAGTGACGAGTACCGCTTCCTCGCTACGAGCCTCGTGCGGCAGCGCAACCGCATCCACGATGCTTTGGAGCAGGCCACGGCGGTGCTGGCGGGGCTCGGCTAACACGCGCGCTGTGCCGCTCGATCTATTGGCCAGGGTGTCGCAGGCCAAGCTGAACGGAGGTCAGCAGGTTCTCGCGGCTGGCGTGGCTGCACCATTCACGCGCCAAGACGAGCGCCAGCGGTAGAGTGTTGAGCCCGTAGGATTCGTGCCGCGACAGCGGTCAGTACTCGCCCAGTGCTATTCAGCAGCAGACGTTGCATCCCGACGCCGTGGCGCCCTGTCGCAACGGACCTATGGCCAGGGGCTCGTCTCGCCGTCACGTGGCACAGGCGCAACAAGATCCCTCCAGCGTCGGGATGCCAATGTTGTAGCTGTGGCGTCTGCCACGTGGCGTTGCGTGTACGCCGCATCAGCGCAAATTGTCCGATGGCGCGCGCCCGAGCGGGTTAGTGAAAGTCGTGGAAATGAGTTGCTCATCCGCCGATGGTGAGCGCGGCGGGTATGGCGACGCATCGCGTCGCTGCTACAGAAGGAAGGGATTCCCGGAACGGCATGATGCCGGTGGCATTGGTCGTTGCGCTGTGGTGCGTCGCGGGTCGCGAACACGTGAATCTGGCAACAGGAACGCTCCCGCCGGGACTCGTGTTAGACGCCGAGCAGCTCCAGTGAGTCCCGCAGGAAGGTGGACTTGACCTCTTCGCCGGGCGGAACCGTGCCGTCGAGATGGTCCACTGCCGCGGCGACGACCTCGGGGTCGAAGCGCGAACCGGCGCTGGCTTCCAGATTCTCGATGACCTGGGCGAGCGGCAAGGGGTCGCGGTGCGCGCGGTCCGAGGTCATCGCGTCGACCGCATCGGCGACGGCGATGATGCGTGCCGCGAGCGGGATCGATGTGCCGACGAGCCGGCCAGGGTGTCCCGAGCCATCCCAGTGCTCGTACTGGTGGACGACGGCTAGCGAGACGGCCGGCGGCAATGCGACATTCGTAAGCAACCGGTGGGCCACCGCCGGCACGAGGGACAAGCGCTCCCGCTCGGCGCTGGACAGGTCCAGCGGCTTCCGGAGCATCTCATCCGGTATCAGGAACATGCCAATGTCGTGGACGTAGGCGGCGATGCCAAGCTGTTCGAGGTCAGTCTCGTCGAGTCCCAGCTGCCGGCCAAGCTGTGTCGCGATGCGGGCAACGCGGACAGCATGCCCTTCGCGGCCGGGCATGCGTTCATCCATCGCCCGCACGAGCAGCGCGAGCGTATCTTGCGGCGCGCGTTTTAGCGACTCGACGAGTTGGTCATGCTGCATGGATAGCTCACCGAAGGCCGAGTTCGATTGGTAGACCTGATTTCGGCCTGCGCGTTTGGCCATCGACGTGGCGTCGCTAGCTGCCGACACCAGCCCGTCCGGTCCCTTGACATCGTCCGGCAGCGTGGCCGCGCCAATGCTCACCGTTAGCTGTTCGAGCTGTTCGTCGGCGGAGAAGAGCTGCGTCGCGACGCCGATGCGGACGTTCTCTGCGACGGCCGGTATCTCATCACGGCTGACGCCGGGCAGGATGACGCAGAATTCGTCGCCACCGTAGCGGGCCAGGTGATAGGGCGGCGCGAGCTGGCTGGCGATGGTTTCACCGACCTGGCGCAGCAAGTCGTCGCCAATCAGATGCCCGTAGCTGTCGTTGAGGGACTTGAAGTCGTCAATCCCAATGTGGAGGAGCGAGACGGGCTTGTCGCCCGCGCTCTCACAGGCGCTGCGTAGACGCCCATAGAAGGTGCGCCGGTTGTCGAGGCCGGTGGCGGCATCGGATGCGTCGAGCTTCTCGATGTTGCGGACAAGCTCATGGCGCTCCATGCGTCCGGCAATCTGCGCGGAGACAGACTCCAGGAAGTCGATGTCGGCCGGCTGCAGTTGCCGCTCGCTGCCAACCTGGACCTGGAGGACACCCAGCGGCCTGTCGTCCGCGATAATCGGCACGGCCGCGATCTCGACGACAAGGCGGTGAACCGCCGCATCGTGCTGACCGCTCTCGATGCCGGCGACATGGCGTGGTTGACCGGTCTGCAGTGCCTCGCCGGCCAGGCCAGCGTCCGGGTCTGCAAGTAGCTTCGAGAACTCGATCCCGGTCTGCGCGGTGCAAATCAGTTCGACGTTGTCAGGGCTCAGACGCCAGATCGACGCGTGGAGGTAGTCAATGCTGCCGCGAATGCGCTTGAGCGTCTCCTGGAGCGCCTGGTACTCGTTGTCAATTCCCGTCAGACTCTCGGCGACGCCGCGTAGCGCTTCGAGCTCACGGAAGGCCCGCACCTCATTGGTGATGTCACGGGCCATCGCCTGAATCCAGTGCTCGTCCTCGCGTCCGCGCAGGCGTAGTGACCGGAAATACAGCTCGGCTTCGATGTGCCGGCCGTCGGCCGCCAAGAGATTGAGCGTCACTGGCCCGAACATGTCGGCGTAGTCTGGATCGTCGTTCTGCTGGTTGGTGATTTCCGCCAGTATCTCCGCCAGCTCGTTGCCGTCCGGCCCGTCGGGGCCGCCCAGCACGAGATCGTAGAGATTCATCAGCGCGAGGTCGTCCTCGCTAAAGCCGCAGATCGACTCGATGGCCGAGTTCGACATCAGGAAGTTGCCGTGCGCGTCATGGATGAAGACGCCATTCGGCATCTCTTCGACGAGCTGGCGGTAGGTCGCCTCCGAGTTGCTGAGATCGTCGCGCAGGCGCGTCTGGTCGAGCGCCATCGCGGTCACGGCGGTCACCGTGTCAATGAGCTGGATGAGCTCATCGTCGACCGCCTCGTCGGATTGCGCGATGTCGAACAGCGCCAGCGCCCCGATGACGTCCGATGGGGTAAAGAGCGCGGCGATGAGCGCGTTGTCGATTTCTTCCGCCCGCATCAGCTCGATAGTCAGTCCCGGCGCGGTTTCCGGCGCGATGGCGAAGACGGGGCGGCGCGACAGCGAGACCCAGTCGTCCTGGCTCATGTAGTTCAGGCTCGCCAGTCCAAGCGCGTGGTAGTCGTCCGACAACCCGCGGGCGGCGATGCAGCGTAGGGAGCGGTCGTGCACGTCGCGCATCCAGACCGCGCCACGCAGGGTGTCGAAGATCTTCGAGGCGGCGGTCAGTCCATGTTGGGCCTGCTGCTCGATTGTCGTGCTCCAGGAGAGGTCGAGCGAAAGCTGCCGCAGGACCTCGGCATCGACGGCAATGCGGGGGGCTTCTTCGATGGGTTCCGGTGTTGGGGCCGGCGCAACAACGCGCTCAGCGCTGGCAATGAGAAAGGCGATGTCGGCGAGGTCGACCGGGGTGCGGAGCACGTCGTCGAAGCCCGCCGCGACGAGATCGCGCTTTGAGGTCAAGGGATTGTCGAGCAGGGCGACGATCCGTGTCGGTTCTGGCTCGCAGGCTTCACGGAGATTGTCTATTCCAGGTAGCTGATCGCCGGCGACGAGACTGTGCTGGACGAAGATCAACCGGGTCGGTTGCTGAGCGAGTAGCGTTGATGCTTCTGACAGATCGGCAGCGCTGTGGACGGTTGCGTTCTCCAGTTCGAGCGCCTTACGGAGCGCTTCCTGTTGCTTCGCGTCGGATGAAATGATGAGCGCGTGCTGCACGGGTGGTCTGTCCGGGTTCGTTTCGTCCAACAGGATACCAGCAGGCATGGGAGGTCGAGCCCAGTGCGCGATTCTCCAGCCATTATCATCGTACGGTCCTGGTTTTTCTAGCACATAGAGAAAGAGGTACCGATGGGATTGGCCGGTATGGGAAATGCGGCCTATCCGAGACGCGCGCCGGTCTCGCTATCGAACAGGTGCAAGCGCGTGTCGGCACAGTCGATCTGGAGCGTCTCGCCAATGCGCGCCGTCACGCCCTCTGGAAGCCGCGCCCGCAGGCCGGTCGAGGAGGTGACGTAGGTATCACTGCCGAGCGCTTCAACAACGTCCACCCGAAGCGAAAGTCCGGCGTCGTCCGATGTCGAGGACGATGCCGCGCTGGTGAGGCGTGCATGCTCGGGGCGCAGGCCAACGATGACCTTGGTGCGTGTCGCGAGCACAGCCAACATGTCGGCGGGGATCGGCAGCCAGCCATAGAAGGTACGGAGGCGCTGTTCGTCGTGGTCGACCGTTGCGTCCATCTGATTCATGGGCGGGCTGCCGATAAAGCGCGCCACAAAGCTATTGGCCGGGCGGGAGTAGATCTCCATCGGTGTCGCCAGCTGCTGGAGCTTGCCTTCGTTGAGCACGGCAAGCCGGTGGCCCATCGTCATCGCTTCGGTCTGATCGTGGGTCACGTAGATCGTTGTCGTGCCGAGCTCGCGCTGGAGCCGGACGAGCTCGGTGCGCGTTTGCCCGCGCAGCTGGGCATCGAGATTTGAAAGCGGCTCATCCAATAGAAAGACTGCCGGGTCCCGGACAATCGCTCGTCCGAGCGCGACACGCTGGCGCTGTCCGCCTGATAGCTCGCGCGGATTGCGCTTGAGCAGCGGCATGATGTCGAGCATCTCGGCGACGGACTCGACGCGCTGCTTGCGCTCGCCCTTGGGCACCTTCCTCATTTTCAGTGGAAAGGCGATGTTGTCGAAGACCGAGAGGTAGGGGTAGAGCGCGTAATTCTGGAAGACCATCGCGACATCGCGGTCCGCCGGTTCGACATACGTCACATCCACATCGCCGATGTAGACCGCCCCTTCATCAGGCTCGTCGAGCCCGGAGAGGCAGCGGAGGGCCGTCGTTTTGCCGCAACCGGAGGGGCCGACCAGCACCAGAAACTCGCCCTCGTCGACCTCCAGTGTGAAGTCGTCGAGCGCCAGCGTGCCATCGAATCTGCGGGTGACGTGCTCAAATCGAGCCCGGGCCATGCGCTGCCGCTCCTCCGTTCGTATTTCCGGCGGCGAGCCTACCACGACCCTGAGAGCGCACGCGCTACGCGACGGACGGGTGCTAGACTGGCGCCACTGGGACCGACTGCAAGCAATGAGATGGAGTCGCCGACGATGAGCGCAGGCGCAGGAATCCGTCAATACGAGTACGTCGAGGATTGGCCGACCTATCCCGAGGGCCAGGGCGTTGGGCAGGTGGTTGAGATCGTCGTCGATAGCCAGGACCGCGTATTCGTCTTCCACCGCATCGACGTTTCGCCGCTGATCTTCGACCGCGATGGCAAGTATCTGGGTACCTGGGAGGCAAACGACCACTTTCAGGATATTCACGGCGTGACCATCGGCAACGACGACGACGGCGAGTACTTCATCGTCACCGATCGCCAGCGCCATCTGGTGTCGCGCTGCGATCTCGATGGCAATGTTGCCTGGTCGGTCGGCACGCCGGACGATGCGGCTGACAGCGAGGGCTACTTCAACCTGCCGACGGATACCGGCATTGCCCCCAATGGCGACATCTACGCTGCGGACGGCTACGGCAATGCCCGCGTTCACCAGTTCAACGCCGGTGGCGATCACATCCGCTCCTGGGGCGAACCCGGCGTTGGACCGGGACAGTTTCACCTGCCGCACGGCGCGCGTGTCATCGAGCGCGACGGCGCGCCACAGGTGTATATCTGCGACCGCGAGAACTGGCGTATCCAACGCTTTGATCTCGAAGGCAACTACCTCGGCAAGATCACCGGCCTACGGCAACCTGGAGACATCATCGTCGATGGCGACGGCATCCGCTATGTCCCGGAGCTACAGGGCCGTGTTGCGATTCTCGATCCGGATGATCACTTGATTACGCGCATCGGCGGCGAGCGCAATACCGAGCCGGGTAACTTCTTCGCTCCCCATAGCGTGGCGCTCGACTCTGAGGGTTCGCTCTACGTCGGCGAGGTGCTCGAAGGGCAGCGCGTCTCGAAGTTCAAGCGCGTGCAAGGCTAGCCGACCGATCTGCGGGCGCGGCCGGTCCGGCGTTTGGTGTAGTGGTTGTTGGGTGGGGGCTATGGCGAAGACACTGTTAACGGGCGGGACCGTCATTGATGTGCGGACCGGGCAGGCTACTGTCCAGGATCTCCTGATCGATGGGGAGCGGATCGCAGCCGTCGGTGAGAGCGCCCCGGGTGGTGCCGTCACTATCGACGTCACCGGCAAGAGGGTGCTCCCCGGCTTGTCGAACAACCACGTCCACCTGGGCTGGAGCGGGATGGGCTGGGACGGCGGGCCGCAGGGCATCCTGAAAGATCAGGCGGTCAGCGATGGCGACGGGTTCAACGCGATCAAAGCCTACGCCAATCTTCGCAAGTCGGTTAGCGTCGGCCTGACGTCGCTGCGTGACCTCGGGATGAACAACAGCGGCTTCGACGCCAAGGAGGCGCTCGAACGCGGGCTGGTGAAAGGACCGCGGCTGGAGATTGCCGGACAGGCGCTCATGATCACCGGCGGCCACACCTGGTGGTGCGGCTACGAGGTCGATGGCATTGATGGCATGCGGAAGGCTGTCCGCGAGCAATACAAGCGCGGGGCCGACATCATCAAGATCATGGCAAGTGAACACACTCCGCAGTTCACCCTCGACGAGCTCAAGGCCGCAGTTGACGAGGCGCACACACTCGACATGAAGATCACAACCCACGCGACGATCCCCCAGGCGATCCGCAATGTCGTCGAGGCGGGTTTCGACTCGATCGAGCACGGCGGACCCTGCGAGCGTGAGGTCATGGAGATGATTGCCGAGCGCGGCATCTTCGTCGTGCCGACCAACTCACCGTTCATCCTCCAGACCAACCGCGGTCCCGAACGCGGGATGCCCGAGCATGTCGTCGCGGAGCGCAAAGCCCGCTGGGCGGCCGCGCCGCGCACCGATCCATTGATCGAGATGCACGAGGTCGGCGTCAAGTTTGCCTTTGGCACCGACGCCGGCAGCCCCTGCGTCGAGCACGACGTGATCGTGCCGGAGATGGAGACGTTGCTCGAGTACGGCGTCGTCGAGACGCCACTCGATGTCATTCAGATGTTGACGATCAACGGCGCGGAGCTGCGCGGCCACGATACTGACGTTGGCACGCTCGAAGCCGGCAAGTACGCCGATCTGATCGTTGTGGACGGCGACCCTCTCAACGACATCACCGCCCTCGGCAACATCGTCCACGTCTTCGTCGGCGGCGAACAGCTCGTCGCCGACGGCCGGATGACCGACTGGTACGGCTGGTAGCCGAGACGCTTAGCGCTGAATTGAGGGCAGTGATGCACGATGCGACGTTCTCCCGTGTCCGACAGGGGTTGACCGGGAAGATCAAAGAGCCGAAGGTGACGGTCCGAACGAAAATGGGCGAGATCGCCCAGGAGATGGACGATGTCATCGCGATGGGGCCGGGCGACCCTGACCTGCCAACGCCGCAGCACATCATCGACGCCGCTAAGAATGCGCTCGACGCCGGCGCGACACACTACACGGCGCCACCGGGCGACCCGCGGTTGCGTGCCGCCGTTGCCCGGCGGATCAAGCAGGCACAGCGGGTGGACTACGACCCGGCATCTGAGATCATCATCACGACCGGCGCTGAGGAAGCGATCTACATGGCGCTCGTGTCGCTCGTTGACGCAGGCGACGAAGTGCTTGTGCCGGAATATCGCTTCACGACCTACGACTGGGGAGCAGAGCTCTCGCTCGGTAGCGTCGTCGAGTATCCGACGGTCTACCCGGGCGACGAATACCGGCTCGATGCCAACGAGATCGCGGCGCGGCTGACCGACCGCTCGAAGATCCTCGTGATTGCGTCGCCCGACAACCCGACCGGCGGCGTTGCGTCGCGGGCCGACATCGCCGCCGTCGCCGAGCTCGCCGAAGCACGCGATCTGATCGTCATCACCGACGAGATCTATCACCCGTTCGTCTTCGACGGCGCTGAACACCACAGCATCCTGCACCTGCCAGATATGAGAGACCGCACGTTGCTGGTCGATGGCTTCTCGAAGGCTTATGCGATGACCGGCTGGCGCGTCGGCTACCTGGCGGGGCCAGCGGATTTCATGCGGTCGATCATCGAGGTCAAGCACGCGCTTTCGATCTGCGCGCCGGCCGTCTCGCAAGCGGCGGCGCTGGCAGCGGTCGAGGGGCCGCAGGATTGCGTCGCCGAGCACCTCGCCATCTACGATGACCGCCGCCACACATTGACCGCGGCGCTGGCCGACATGGGTTTGAGCTTTGTCCACCCTGCCGGAGCCTTTTACGTCTGGGTCAACGTCTCCTCGACCGGCATGACCGCCGAAGAGTTCGTCTACCGGCTGCTGCTCGACACCGGCGTCCTGATCTCGCCCGGCACGATCTTCGGGCATGGCGGCGAGGAGTACATGCGGATGTCATTGCTCGTTCCGAAGGAACGGATCGAAGCGGCGGTGGAGCGCATGGAGGCGGTGATCGCGAGGTATCGGGCGGGGGTGGGTCGGTGATCCTGCGTAGGCGTCTCCGCGAATGGCTGCACCGAACCCCTAATGTGGGTAGGGGCGTGATTCATCACGCTCGTTGCAACGGGCGCTCCCGGTGACGGGTGAGATCAAACCGCCAACAGAGTCGGGCAGGCCACATCAGAAGTCGATTCGCGCGCCTGAATACGACTATTCTTCGCCTGGCTCTTACTTCGTCACGATATGCGTCGCCGATCATCGCCTTGCCCTTGCAACTATCGAGGGCTCTCGGTATGAACTATCACCGCAAGGTCGAATTGTCGAAGCAGCGTGGTTC
>JAUIIK010000254.1 GCA_030431755.1 Chloroflexia bacterium | reverse complement strand
AGGCGCTCATCGAAACGGCACGCGTCCGGTGGCGAGCAGGAACACCATCCCAGTCCCGGCGGACGCCCAAAGCCAACAGGGAATCGCGTCAATCAGGTCCATGCTCCAACCTCCCAATCTGCGCCCAGAGTTCGGTGATCTCGCGTTGGTGATCCGCTTCTCGTTCGACCATGCTGGCGCGGAGCTGCTTGTATTTCGCGTCGAGCTCGTCGTACTTGGTTTCCCACTCACGAATCTCGGCGCGGTGTTCGCGGCGCATGTTGTCGATCTCGTCTTGCTGCTTGTTCACGCGGTCCAGGAGCTTCCCCATCGTCGTGACTTCGGTATCGGTCGCCTCCGCCTCGCTCTTGTCAGCACTGGCCGCTGTCTGTCGCCGTGACGCGCGCACCTGGTAGACGGCAACGCCGGCGGAAACCACCAACGCGAGCAGGCCAATGACGCTCCCGGCATCCACTACAACCGCTCCCGCACGAGCCTGAGAAACTCATAGAAGCCGCCGACGGCCATCGCCGCGTACATGCCGGTGCCGGTGTTGAGGCCGATGGCGTAGACGAAGGTCATGCTGCAAAAGAGCCACCACGTCGACGACAGCAGGAGCGTGGACCACTTGAGCCAATAGCCGGGACCACGGCGGCGAACGTCGGGGAGCAGCTGTGCGAGCGAGAGCGCGGCCAGCGCCAGAATCACCACGCCCCACTGGGCGGACGTTGGGAAGAGGTCGCGGAACACGGAGAACGCCGGCCGTTGGATGCTGAGGTCGTTGGTGAGGAAGAGGAACGCCCAGAAGCACAGCCCGAGCGTGTTGACCACCTGATAGGCCGTCAGGACGTTGAACGGCACGGGCCAGCGGTCCCGGACGCCGGTCATGCAGGGCTGAATTCTGTATCGCAGAAGCGCGCATTACCGTGCCCGTATGACATCCGTTCAACTCCCATCTGACAACAGATCACTGTTCAGATCGTACACCAACGACAACCCGGCCGTTAGGTGTCCAGATAGTGCGGCTCGACGTCGAAGTGCCCAGCGATGGCGTCTGCCAGTGTGCCCGTCCAGACGATCTCCCAGTAGACGCGCTGCCCGCCGGCCGTGGTCGGCAGTGGTCCGATCTTGGCCTCGTACGAGCCGTCGGCGATCTTCGTGACCTCGGGGTTACTGGTGAGCGTCTTGCTGGTTTCGGAGCCGCCGGCGACTTTCCAGCGCAGCGTCATCTCCGGAGGATCGTAGGCGGATGCATCGCTGGGGTCTGCCAGGGTCAACGCGACAATCGCGCTGCCATGGACGTACCACGGCCCGTTGTTCGTCACACTCATCTAGGCGCTCCTTACATGCGCGGTGGCGTTCGTTGGGAGTCTGACGGCGGTCGCCACAACCGCCGGCGCGCCGACATTGGCCGTGGCGGTCGAGATGCGTCGGAGCTGCCCGGTCAGATCAGGGATGGCGACGGACGTCGGTCCGTCGATGACCGCCGTCGCGGAGACGGTCCGCGACGCCGTTCGCAAGAGCGCAGCGGAGCTCGGCAGGGTCAAGGTTCGCTGGGACGTCAGGGCCGCAACTGTGGTGATCGTGCGCTGTATCGTGGCGCGCAGTGCCGCGCTCGCTGGGAGCGTCCGCTCTTCCTCTGCCTTGAGCGCTGCGGTTGCGGCGATCGACGTGGACAGCGTGGCCTGCAATGCCGCCGCCGCTGCAACGGTGCGTGGCACCTGCGCGAGCAGCGCGGCCACTGCCGGGATTGTTTGCACGGTGGTCGCTTGCAGCCCGGCAGTCGCCGCGACCGTCTGGGTACGGGTGGACTGGAGGACGGCCGTCGCCGGAATCGAGCGCGTGAGCGTCGCCACCAGCGCTGCGCTCGCCGGCACGGTCTTGGTCAATGCGGCAAGCAGGGCGGCCGTCGCCGGAATCGTCAGGGTCTCGGTCGTGAGACTGGGGGCCGGCCGCAACGCGGTCGCAACCGTCGCCCAGCCGGTCGCTGCGCCCAATGATGTGCCGCTGTACGTCCCGGAGGACCCGGCCGTCTCCAGCACCTCGTAGGCGACGCCCATATAGGAGAAGTTGCCCTCGTTGGTCGTCTGGGTCAGTTCGGTGAGGTCGCCGTCCCAGGTGATGACCTCGTCAGTGTCGTTGGCAGCGCCAATGTGCGCGAGGACGGCGGCACTGTCTGTCGCCGTCGTGACCGCGCTCCAGCTTGGCGCGTCGCCGAAGCCGGAACTGACACTGCCCGCGGCGATGTCGAAGGGCGTATCGGGATCGACGTCGGGGAAGACGGAGACGTCGACCCCGCCGAGCGACCACACGTGTCCGTCGGCGAACCCCTCGGCGTCGGGGCGCGGCGCATAGTTGAACTCGTCGACGATCTGGCGGGCGAAGTCGGCCCGGACCTGACCGGTGAGTCCGTACACGTCCATCAACCCGTCGAGGCTGCGGGCTCCCGGCAGGTCGTCGTGGTGGATGTGGACTCGGGCGTCGGCGAACAGCTTGTTGCCGGGCAGG
>JAUIIK010000134.1 GCA_030431755.1 Chloroflexia bacterium | reverse complement strand
GGACGGCGGCGCGTTGTCGCGCTCAGACGGCGGGCCGCTCACGCGCTGGTGCGCGCCTCGTGCGCTTCAACGAGCGTCGTGAGCATCACATCCAGGTAGGCGTTGAGTTTGCCGAACATCCGGCAAGCGCGCCGGACCGGGAGGTTCTGCTTCTCGACATAGCGTGCCAGGGCGTCCAGCATTGGCCGTCGAAAACGCAGGAACGAGGCGACCGCCTCGCTCGTCACCAAACCGGCATCGGCTGTGCAGCGCCCGTAGTCGCGGGCCAGCTCGCGCGCCGTCACCAGCAGCTCATCCGGGTTGCCCCGACCGCTGGCGTAACGGATACACATGTCGATCATCCGGTCGCGTGTGTCGCGCAGGTCGGCGGCCCAGGCGTCGCCGGCATCCTTCCCGGTATAGCGGTCCGCGCCGGGCACTGACCTGCGCCGCTCGAACTCGTCGCGAGTCATGCGCGCCAGTTCCTTGCGGCTTACCCGCTGCGGCTCAAGCAGCTCGCCGGAGAGAAAGGCATGGAGATCGTTCTCGTTGTAGCGTCGGTGCCCGCCCGGTGTCCGGAAGACGGGCACGCGGCCGTTGTCGCTCCAGCGGCGCAATGTGGATTTGTCAACACCGAGGATCTCGCAGGCGGCGTTGATTGACAGCCACCGCTCGTCGGGGCCATTCTTGCTCTGGATAGCGCCTCGCCTGCGGGTTGACTCCGGCAATGCAGCGGGGGGCTGCTCCGCCTCTGAACTGTCGACTGCTAACATGCGGGCCGCTCTCCGAGATTTCCCCGCGTCCAACGACGGCGGGGCACGCGCTATGCACCGGAGCATTGTCAGCATGTCACTGCCCGTTGTCAAATCAACGGCCGCAATTCACGAAGGAACGCCGCATGGCAACACCTGCATCAATCCAACACGCAGTCCAGGCCTGGGCCGACCGCTACTGGGCCGGCGAGTACTGGCCGCCGCTCGCAAACCTCGCCCGTCTGACCGAGGAAACCGGCGAGCTCGCACGGGCGGTGAACCAGCAATACGGACAGAAGAAGATCAAGTCCGAGCAGGATGTCGCAGATATCGAGCTCGAGCTCGGCGACCTGCTCTTTGTCATCGGCTGCATCGCCAACAGCACCGGAGCGAACTTGCAGCAGGGCTTTGAAGCGGCGTTGGCGAGGTATGCGACACGGGATGAGGGTTCAACAGGGTTCTGAGCGACCGACGGGGCAGAGACTCGTACGTAGTAGCCGCTAGCGTACAAGCCGCTGCCCATCGGTCACATCAAGATCTAGTTCATAGGCGTCCCTTCAACGCATCGGCGCGCTCTAGCTGTCGAACAGGGTTTCATCGAAACCAGGCCAGACGATCGAGTTGGCCGTTCTAGCAATCTTCGTCATCAAGTCCCAGATCGACGTCAAGATCGATATCGAGCAGGGATTCGTCGCAATCGTCTTCGTCGAGGTCGCTGACGGTGTCCAGATCAACATCGAGATTCACCCCATCCGCTGCACAGTCCGCGGAGCAGTCGTCGATCGCATCGACCGACGCATCGGCGTCGAGGTCGATGTCGACCTCCAACGCAGCATCCACGTCGAGCCCATCGTCGTCACAGTCGGATGAGCAGTCGTCGCTGCCCCCGACATCGAGATCGACATCGGCGTCTACGTCCGCGTCGAGATCCACGAGATCGGAATCGCAGTCGGCGTCGCAGCCGTCAAGGGTGTCAAGGCTGGCATCCAGGTCCACGTCGGCATCCAGGTCGACGTCGAGCACGTCGGCGTCACAGCCGCCCTGGCAGGTGTCGTTGTTTCCAATGTCGAGGTCGACGTCCAGGTCAGCGTCGACACTGGCATCGGTGTCCGCGTCGAGATCCAGATCTGCATCCAGGTCAAGATCCGCGTCCAGGTCTACTTCGACGTCAACGTCGGCTTCAGCATCAAGGTCCAGGTCAGCATCGACGTCAGCGTCGAGGTCAACGTCGGCGCCAATGTCCGTTCCAACATCTGCGTCCACGTCAGCATCGAGGGCTACATCGACATCGGCATCCGCATCGACGCCAATGTCCAGGTCAGCGTCAGCATCAAGGTCAGCGTCCACGTCGGCATCGAGGTCAACGTCAGCATCGACGTCCACGTCGAGATCCGCGTCAGCGTCCGCATCCGCATCGGCGTCCAGATCCAGGTCAGCGTCGACGTCCAGGTCGAGATCCGCGTCAGCATTCACGTCAGCGTCGGCACTGATGTCCGTATCGATATCGGCATCGGCATCGGCATCGGCATCGGCATCCAGATCCAGATCCAGATCCAGGTCAGCATCGAGATCAAGGTCCAGATCGAGACCTACATCACTGTCGGCTGGAGCGTCGCTGTCCGAGCTGCCGTCAGATCCGTCGGCGCCGTTGTTCGCGCCATCCCCATCATCAGCAACGGGGGCGTCAACGCCGGCATCATCTTGCCCGGCGTCTGTGTCATCGTCGGCCTCGTCGCCGCTATCGTCAGCGTCGCCGTTCTGGTCGTCGGAGTCGCCGTCTGATCCAGCATCACCCGACGGATCGCCGGTGGAGTCGTCACCAGAGTCTGACTGATCGTCGTCGCTGCTAGCGCCGTCGCCAGCGTCGGTTCCAGCATCGTCGCCGGCGTTGTCCGAGTCATAGTCCTGTGCGTCGTCGCCATCACCATTGCCCGTGTCAGGCGCCTGGTGATCGGGAGCGTCGTCTGTAACCGGAGGTTCCTGAGCATCAGCGTCGCCACTGGCGAGCACGATGCAGACGATCACCGTACCGTCGGGAAGCTCTTCCCGAGAGAGAACCGGATAGCTACCGGCAAGGTCAATTGACTGACCGGCAGTTGCGCTCGTCGTCTCAGCGCCTGAGAATTCGGGGTCCATGCCGTGGTCGGCGACCGGCGGGAGCCAGTTTCCGTCACCGAACTCCGGGCCTTGTTCCGCGGCGGATGCCGTGGACAGGCCGAACCCGAAGATTGCTGTCACTGCGAGACTCGCGGCCAACGTCAGCGCCGCACCGAGTCCAAACGCAATGATGCGTTTGCGTAATTGCATGAGTGTGTTCCTCCATTTGCCGCACTCGCCAATGCGAGTGGCGGCTGGATAAGCGTTGTCTCTTCAAGCGGAGGGGGCTCGTGCGCCACATCGATTTCCGGGCGCACTCATCCCCCGAAGAGGGCTTATCCTGGAGGTTTGGGAACGGTGTGGTGGGTCGTCGATGGAACCTTCAGAGCGAAGGCGATGACTCCGCTTCGCGCTGAGAGCTCCAGCAGCAGTAGATTCGCTGCGACGACGGCCACGCTACCAGTCGCGAACGCTGTGGCGACTGATGTCGGGGCCGGCGCCGGAACGCGCGGGGTATCGAAGATACGGTCGATAACGTCGCCCGGTCCGCCGTTGCCGGTCTGGGCTCCGGCGATCGGGGACTCGACCAGGTCGCTGTCCAGGACGAAATCCGCAGCAGCGCGATGCGCCGGCTGCATGGCTGTGACCGGGGTGTTCTCAGATACGTCGGGACGTGGGCCATGCCCGGCACTCTGCGTGCTGGCAGGCGACGCGGACGCGGGTGCAGGAGATGCGGCGTCGACTACTGGAGCCGGGTCTTGGACAGGATCGGGCAGCGCAACAGGAACATCCTGCATCGGAGGCTCGCGCTCCACTACGGGCGGAGTGTACGGGGAGACGGTAACTGGCTCTGGCGCGGGCTCGGGAACCGGCACGATTGGTTGCGGGTCGCTCTCTCCGGGAGTGGGCGCGGCTGGGTCTGGCTCAGGAGCTGGAGATGGCGTTTCGCCGACCTCGTCCTCGACCGGGGCCCGCTCAACTGGCGCAGGCTCCTCCGCGGTCTCGCCATCTGCGCCCTCGTCAGGATCAGGCAAGTCTACCCGCTCGACCGGCGGCACAGGCTGTTCATTCGGCATGTCGCCATCGTCGTTGGCCTGTGGATTCTCGCCGGCAGCCGGATTCTCCAGCTCGGGGCCATCAGGAGGATCTACGCTATCGGGTTCATCGGCCTCAGGCTGTTCCGGCTCGTCCTGAACCGTGGGCTCGTTCTCAGAAGCGCCGTCTTCATCCCCTGGGTCATCGTTCTCGGGGCCGTCAGCGGTGGGGCCATCGGCAGGATCTTCCCCATCCGGTGAGTCATCACCGGGGGCTTCGACTGGTCCATCGCCCGGTTCCTCGTCAGGATCGACTACCGTCGTCACAGTCTCATCGACCACATCGACGACCGGTTCCGTGACCTACGTGGATCCGATCTTCCACAACGAGCCTGCCCGTCAACTCTGGCTCAGGTACGTCACGTGACAGCATCAACGGTTTCAATAACCGGTTCGACGACGTCTTCGAGCTCGTCAACGACGGGCTCGACAACGTCCTCAACGGTGTCGACAACTGGTTCAACGATGTCATCCACGGCCTCAACGACCGGCTCGACAACCTCGTCAAGCACAGGTTCCACAGCATCTTCGACGATGTCGACGACAGGCTCCGTGACCGCGTCGACGGTCTCCTCAAGCAACTCGGAATCGTCCGTAGTGAGCGGGTCGGTAGTGTCATCAACGACGTCATCTACTACGGCCGTCGTGTTATCCAGATCTTCAGTAATCGGCTCTGTGGCCCCGACGACCTCATCAACCTCCTGAACGATTGGATCGACACTGTCCTCCACAGTATCGAGTGCATCAACGACTGCGTCTGCTCCGTCGTCTCCGACAACGTCCTCAACGCCATCTTCCAATGCCTCGTCAACAGTATCGAGGACATCGCCAACATCAACGACATCTTCGGGGCCACTCGCTTGTGCCTCGTCGCTTGAACCCTCGGCTTCGTCATCAGCGACATCATCAACAATGTCACCGATATCTTCGAGCAGTCCGTCAGGCTCGGCGGCGGCATCGAGCAGTCCATCGTCATCGGAGCTTGCCGCATCATCAATGACAACGACGCCGTCCGCCGCCGTGTCGAGCAGACCGGCTTGCGGCTCGACATCATCAAGCGGCGACGACGTGCCGTCGCCACCAGCCAGGGCACTGTGTGCCGAGACGCCCTGAGTGGCGACGGCGAACACGAGCAGTGCCGTGATGATCGAGATGATTCGGGAGCGGTGCCGCAAGCGGAAACTCCAGACAGATGCGTAACGTCAATAGGCGCAATTCAACCGAAAAACATGATGTTCTCAGGTATGCGACTACATTGTGTTGATGCGGCTACTGTCTCTACACTGACAGTCAGACCAATCTTGGTCAAGGCCCTCTCCATCGATTGGTACCTGGGTACCAGCGCTGGAGGCAGTGGCACGCTTGCACAATACGTGCGCATCAGTCACGCAACAGCGCTTCAACGCATCGATTGAAGGCTGTACTCCGGGTAGAGTAGTAGCGCCTTGCTGCTTCCGTTCGTGATCGATTGCGGGTCTTCAACTTGGGGGTTACAGATGTCCGAAGTCGTGCGTCTTCTCGAGCGCCTGGTAGCGATAGATTCGGTCAACCCGGCGCTCGTGCCGGGAGCGGCCGGCGAGACGGAGATCGCCAGGTATGTCGCTGACTGGGCCAGGAACCTTGGCCTGGAGGTCGACGTCGTCGAGCCGGTCGCGGGACGCCCGAGCGCCGTCGCGATCGCCCGCGGCAGCGGCGGCGGGCGCTCGCTGATGCTCAACGCCCACACCGACACCGTCGGTGTCGCCGGCATGACAGCCCCCTTCGAACCGCGTATCGACGGCAACCGGCTCTACGGCCGCGGCTCGTTCGACATGAAGAGCGGTCTCGCGGCAGCGATGGTCGCGCTTGCGAAGGCACGCGAGCTGGACCTGCGCGGCGACGTGATTCTGGCGGCAGTCTCCGACGAGGAGCACGCCAGCATCGGCACGGCCTCGATTGCCGAGCGTTACGCCGTCGATGCCGCGATCATCACCGAGCCCACCGGCCTCGAAATCACGATCGCCCACAAGGGCTTCACCTGGCTGGCCGTCGAGACCACCGGCGTCGCGGCCCACGGCTCGCTCCCGGAGGCTGGCGTCGACGCCATCGCCAAGATGGGGCCGGTCCTCACTGGGCTCGCGAACCTCGACCGGGCGCTCCGGGACGGCCCGCGCCACGACGCGCTCGGGACTGGCTCGATCCACGCCTCGCTCATCGCCGGGGGCCAGGAGCTGTCGAGCTACCCGGACCACTGCCGGCTCGACATCGAGCGCCGCACCGTGCCCGGCGAGACGCCGGAGATTGTCGAGCAACAGGTACGCGACATCCTCGACCGGGCAGCCACCGACGATCCTGATTTCCAGGCGGCACTGGCACTCGGACTTGTCCGCGAACCGTACGAGATTCCGGTTGACGCGCCCATCGTTGCGTGTCTCCAACAACACGCCCGGCAAGCGCTCGGCGCAGAGCCGCTGGTGACGGCCGGGTTCGGCTGGATGGACTCGGCGCTGCTTGGCGCAGCCGGCATCCCGACGGTCATCTTCGGCCCTGATGGTGACGGCGCGCACGCCGTCGAAGAGTGGGTCGACCTGGATACGGTCGAGACCTGCGCCAGCGTGCTTGTCAGCGTCCTGGGGGATTTCTGTGGCTAGCGCCCGGATCAACCCAAGCCGTGTCGTCGTGAATCCGTCAGCAACCGGCACGCTCACCGGCGGCGGTCCCGGCCGCGAACCACTCGCATTTCACGAAGGGTTGACCGGCTACCAGCCGACTGAACTGGTCGACGCGCCCATGACAGCCGCCGCGCTCGGTGTGCGGCAGGTGTGGGTCAAGAACGAGGCCGAACGGTTGGGATTGCCCGCCTTCAAGGTGCTCGGCGCGTCCTGGGCGACCTACCGCGCGCTGGTCCAGCACCTCGGACTGGAAGATGCGCCACCGTCTGGCATCGCGGAGCTGCGGGAACAACTCGCGCCGGCGCTGCCGCTGAAACTGGCGGCAGCCACCGACGGCAACCACGGCCGGGCCGTCGCCCGTATGGCGCGTTGGCTCGGGCTCGATGCGGAGATCTTCGTGCCGGATGAGATGGTCCCGGCGCGCCGGGCCGCAATCGCTGACGAAGGCGCGACCGTCACAGTCGTCGACGGCAGCTACGACGACGCGGTGGCCCGGGCAGCCAGTGAGGCCAGCGAACGCTGCCTGGTCATCGCCGACACCGCCTGGCCCGGCTACGAGCAGGTGCCGGCCTGGGTCATCGACGGTTACTCGACGATCCTCTGGGAGGTCGACGACGAGCTGGCGCGGCTGGACACGGCCCCGCCGGACATCGTCGTCATGCAGATCGGCGTCGGAGCCTTCGCCGCGGCCGTGACGCGCCATTTCCGGCAGCCTGCGTGGGGTCAATCTCCCTACCTCATCGGGGTCGAACCGCTGGCTGCCGCCTGCGCTCTCAGCTCCATCGAAGCCGGTGAGCTCGTGCACGTGCCGGGGCCGCACGGCTCGATCATGGCCGGCCTCAACTGCGGTAGTCCCTCGCCAATCGCCTGGCCAGCACTCACCGGCGGGGTCGACCTCTTCGTCGCCGTTGACGACGAGTGGGCGCGTGAGGCAATGCGCTTGCTAGCCCGGGATGGCGTCGTCAGCGGTGAGAGTGGCGCGGCCGGTCTGGCAGGTCTCCTGGCGCTGCGCGACGAGGACCATCCCGAGGCGCACCAGCTCGGCCCTGACACGACGGTCCTACTCTTCAACACCGAAGGCGCGACGGACCCGGACGGCTACGCCCGGATCATTGCCGGCGAGATATAGCGCTTGCCCGGATAGGCATGTCATATGCCACCGCATTCATGCATCAAGGCATGCTCCAGCGGTCAAGTATCGTAGCCGTATGCTCCGTCGCGCGACACTGTCCAACGCGCGCTCAGGGCAATCCCGTGCCGCACTTGGCAGCCCAAGGCACGAGGGATCTTCGAGCGTCATTCTCGTGCGCCGATGTAGTAATGCCCCGTCGCAACAGCGTTGTTTTCAGCACCCCATCCCGCCGATGTGCAGAGCGCTCGCAACAAGATCCCTCGTGCGTCGGGATGACCATGTTGTTGCAATAGAGGTTTGTGCGTGGCGCTACGTGCCGACAGATTGCAGACGCCACGCACATGAACGGGTTCAGCTCATGCAGGAAGCCACATCCCAAAGGAACTCATCCGGCCTCACCCAAGCGTCGCGTAGCTGAAGACGACGTGGAATGGGTCGCAATAGATCACAACGCTGCCGAACGACGCGATGTCGACGCCGTCGGGGATCTCGTAGTTCTGATTGCCCTTGTTGCCCTTGAGCCGGTCAAGCTCGATGTAGCCAGCGCCTGAATTCAGATCGTCACCCGAGCGCGGCTCGGCGTGCTCCGCCAGCAGGACCCGCAGATCGGGACCGTTCGTGACATCGAGATTCACGAACCGGAGGACGCGCGTGCCGTCCGCCAACTCGTAGATCGTCGCGCTGCCGCTGCCCTGGTGGAGCCGGTCGATGTCGACGAACTCGCCGTTCGCCAGCGCCGTCGCCGCCTCCATCTCCGTCGGCATCTCCTCATCCGACGTGGCGGTCGTCTCCGCGGCAGTCTCCATCTCCGCCTCGACCTCGGCCCGGCTCATGCCGTCAGGCACGAGCGCGTTTGCCGACATCGGAAACTCCTCGTTGACCTCGTTGTCGATGAAGAGCGGCGAGCCCAGCCACCAGGCCAACGCACCAACTGGGATCATCACGACAACCGCCGCTGCGATCAAGGCTTTCTTCCGCGTGCTCATACCGCGCTCCTACCATCTGGGAAATGTCCCCTGAATTCACCAGCGACTATCGCTACACTCACATTGCAGGTGGACGCTTACGATTTCCCTGCGCTGGGCTTACGAAGCGCTTACATCGTCTATCTAAATATCAACTCTAAGTTGATATACTCACTCCGTGCGCGGGCTCGAACCTGCGGCGCGGTCATCCCACTCACACCCTGGAGGTTCGTTTGAGCCTGAACCTGCTCACCGCTTTAGCAAGCTCCCGTCGCGGCAAGTGGATAACCATCGTCGTCTGGTTCCTGCTCGCCGGCGTCATCATCCCGATTTCGCCAACGCTCCAGGACATCACGACCAACGACACGGTTCAGTTCCTGCCCGACGACGCCGAGTCGACCCGCGCCGCCGAGCTGGTGCGCGAGCGGTATGCGTCCGACAGCACACCTGCCATCGTCGTGTTCCGCAACGATGATGGGCTGACCGACGAGGACTTCGCGCAAGCCGAAACCGCAAGCAACGCCTTCGTCGAGATGTCGCAGGAGGAGAACTCCAACGTTTCGAGCGTCATCTCGATCTTTACGGTGCCGCCGGCCCGCTCGGAGCTCGTCTCCCCCGACGGTACGACGATGACGATCATCGTCAACATCACCGGGTCGCCAGCGGAAGATCCCTACGCCGAACGCGTCGAGGATATTCGCGACGTTACCGATGAGATCGACAACGCCAGCCTCCAGGTCAAGGTCAGCGGCCCCGGCGGCCTGATCGCCGACCTCGTTTCCGTCTTCGCCAACATCGATGGGTTCTTGCTCATCGTAACGGTCATACTCGTGCTGATCCTGCTGATAGTCATCTACCGCTCACCGGTCGTCGCGCTGGTCCCAATCATCCTTGTCGGGTTGGTCTTCCAGCTCGCCAGCGGCGTCGGAGCGGTCATCCTCGACGCGGCCGGCGCTGCCGTCAATGGTCAGACGACCGGCATCATGACCGTCATCCTTTTTGGCGCGGGCACCGACTACATCCTCTTCATCTCGGCCCGCTACCGCGAGGAGCTGGCGCTCAACGACGACAAGCATGAAGCGATGAGGAAGTCGATGGAAGCCGTTGGCGAAGCCATCGCGTCGGCCTCCGGGACACTCGTCGTCGCCAGCATGATCCTGCTCCTGGCAGACCTTGGCAGCTACCGCTCGCTCGGGCCAGCAATCGCCATCGCGATCGTGCTGATGATGCTTGCCGGTCTGACGCTCGTCCCGGCGGTGCTGACCATCCTCGGCCGCTTCGCATTCTGGCCCTTCCGGCCGCAGCACGATCCCGACGCCACAGCCGAGGAGATCGAAAGCTCGAGCCGCATCTGGTCAACCATCGCCAGCTTCGTCCTCAGCCGCCCTGGCGCTGTCCTTGCGACAACGACGGTCGTGCTCCTGCTTCTGGCAGGCGGGGCTTTCCGCGCGGAGCCAACCTACGATTCCCTCGAAAGTCTCCCCTCGAACGTCGACTCTGTCGAGGGCTTCGAACTCTTGCGCGAGGGCTTCCCGCCCGGCGAACTGGCGCCGTCATCCGTCTACGTGGAGCTGCCCGACGGGCGCACAGCGTTGACGGCAGAGGGTTTGGGCGACATCGCCGCGATTTCCGATAGCCTGATTGGGCTCGACGGCGTCGCATCGGTCGCGAGTCCGGCCTACCCGCGCGGTTCCAACGGCGACCTGACATTAGCGGACGTCAACGCAGCCATCGAAGCGATACCGCCGGAGCTGCGCGAACAGATCGCCAGCGGTGAGGGTGGCGGCCCGCCACCGGGCGTCGACCAGGACTCGGAGCTGGCTCGCGCTATCGGAACCTACACGACGGCGCTCGGTTTTCTGTCGGTTGACCAAGAAGTTGCCAGGGTCGAGGTCACGCTGGCGAGCAACCCCTATAGCGGCGAGGCAATGGACGAGATCCCGCTCATCCGCGACGCTGCCCGTGCGGCCGCCGGCGAACGCGGCATTCCATCGTCGAATGTCCTGGTCGGTGGTGAGACGGCAGAAAACTACGACACCCGTGAAGCGAACAACCGTGACACAGTCGTCGTCTTGCCCTTGATCCTGCTGGCGATCATGATCATTCTCGGGCTGCTGCTGCGCTCGGTCGTTGCGGCGCTCTACATCGGCGGGACGATCATCCTGACCTACTTTGCAACCCTCGGACTGGCAGTGCTCGTCTTTACCGTCGTTCTCGGGCAGGAGACGATCGGATCGAGCGTGCCCTTCTTCCTCTTCGTCTTCCTCAACGCGCTCGGTGTCGACTACAGCATTTACTTGATGTCGCGTGTGCGCGAGGAGGCCGAGGACTATCCGTTGCGCGAGGCGACCGAGCGGGCCCTGACCCGCACCGGCGGCGTTATCACCTCCGCCGGCCTGATTCTGGCCGGAACGTTCGGCGCGCTGATGACTCTGCCGCTGCGCGATCTTTTCCAGCTCGGTTTCGCCGTTGCCATCGGCGTCCTGATGGACACCTTCATCACCCGTTCGTTGCTGGTCCCGTCGCTCGTCGACCTGCTTGGCAAGTGGAACTGGTGGCCCTCGCGGCCCCGCACGGAACACGAGAACGCCGCCGAGTGACCGACGCGATGCGATCCGTTTGACACCGCGCCAACACACAACTTCGTAGAGCCGGTGCTCGTCCCCGGACCACCCGACACGACTGCCCCTGAGTCAGCAGCAAAGGAGTCCACCTGATCCACCAATATACTGTAAGCACGTAGAGTCAGCCTGTTCTCGGTCAATCTCCTGAGGGCTTACACTCAGTTATTGCCCTTACGTCATCCTGAGCGCAGGCTTTGCGAAGCCGAAGGATCTAGTCATCCCGTTGAAGCGTCTGGATGACAACTAGATCCTTCGGCTGCACTCCATTTCGCTCAGGATGACATCCTCGCGGATGTCGAATTAGCATGAAGCATCTACGCACCATAAATCTCGTGGAACAGGTGGGGCAAGCCCCGGCCGCTTGACGCGACTGCCCATGAGCCGGCCGGAGACGAGCCCCAGCCCTACGGGGTGAGCGGGTCGGTTTCCTTCGAGGCGCCCCGTCTATTGCGCTGCTACGCGCCGATCACCAGCGGCTCGGCCCAATCGCGGGAACGGGAGACGATCTCACGGCCCTCCTCAGTCACGACGACCATGTCCTCAGTGTGGAAGAAGTTCTCGGCGGTGAAGGCAACCGGCTCGATCATCAGGACCATCCCCGGCTGGAAGAGATCGTCGTTCGCAGGATGGATCATCGGGTGCTCGTGGAGGTAGAGCCCAATCGAGTGACCGATGTGCGGCATTCGAAAATCAAGTCCGCGCGCTGCAAACGCGCCGGCACAGGCATCGAAGACGTCACCGACGCGCACGCCGGGGCCGATAGCTGCGATCGTCTCCTGGTGCGCTTCCTCCAACCGCCGGTAGATGTCGAGGTCACGCTCGCTCGCGGGCGCGATGAAGGCGGTCCGGGCGATGTCGGAGAGATAGTGGCCCCAGCTCATCCCGAAGTCCGTCCGCACAACGCCGCCCGGCTCAAGCGGCGTTGTGTCCGGGGCGTGGTGCGCCTGGAGCATGTTCGGCCCGGTCGCCAGGACCATGTGCAGCAACGTCTCGCCGCCGCGGGCACGGCAGACCGCGATCATCCGGTCGGCGACGGCAGCCTCGGTATCGTCGGGCCGGGCGGCCTCGAATGCTTCGGCGATGGCGGCGTCGGTCTGGAGCGCCGCGTGTGACAGCAGCTCGATCTCAGCCGGCGTCTTGATAGCGCGCAACGCGTCGAAGATGGGATCACCGGCAACGAGTTCGATGTCGGGTAGCTGCTCGACGAGCTCATCGACGTACTGCGCGCCGAGGAAGCGCATATCGAGCGCCACGCGCCCGCCATCCGCGCCCCGCTCACGCAATACCTCCGCCAGCAGCGCCACCGGCGAATCAGCGAACTCGACGTAGCCGCGCCGGTCCTCGATCCAGGACTCCTCACGGGCATGGCCATCCTCAATCGCGCAATAGACGAACGACTGCTCGCCGTCCGGTGTCGTCACGGTGAAGGCCAGCCGCTCGGGTATCGTGCGCTGCGTCGAGAAGCTGGTCCCGGCGGTGTAGCAGACATTCCACGGCGCTGCGGCTACGAGTGCATCGAGCCGGTGGGCAGCAACCGCATCGCCAATCCGTTTCAACGCCTCATCCCTGGTGATCACAGTCGTCCCTCACTTCTTCCCGTTGTCAGTCCTGACGCTCGAAGCGCATCCGCCGGGCACGCATGGAGCTAACGGTGAACCCGCGGATGTGGCCGGCGTCGTCGCGCTCGAACTCAAACCAGAACGGGCCACGCGCAAAGACGTCCGACAGCATCGGCGCAAGCTCCCGGCCAGCAAAGCGCCGCTGCCCCCACTGTAGCCCGTCATCGTCCACAGAGAGCCGGTACTCCACGCCGAGTTCGGGGGAATGGTAGCGTCCGGCATAGGCCTCCAGATCGTCCGGCTCAACCGGCGCGTCGGCGACACGCATGAAGCTATCGAGTCCGGAAATCTCAGCCGTCTCGGACTCGTCATCTGCCAATCTGAACTCAAGCTCAAACCCGCTGAGCTGCGCATTCACAAAGCGCGTCTCCGATACGGGCGCGAGTGCCAGCCCGCCAGCCAACGGCAAGCTCAGTGCGTTATCGCCGACAATCACCTGCTGGATTGCGCCGGTCCGCACGCCGCGATAGATCCCCACACGAGCTTGCAGCGCCTCCGCCGGCAGCTCGATCACTCCGGCGGTTTCATCGGGCTGGCCGCCGAGCTGGCGCTCGACGAGC
>JAUIIK010000133.1 GCA_030431755.1 Chloroflexia bacterium | reverse complement strand
CTGACCCTGGCTCGCTATGAACGTGTCGCGGCAGGTTTCAACGTCGCCGCCGAACATGTCACCGATCCCGCTGACCTCCCCGGCGCGCTCCAGGAAGCCCGCGGCCGCCGCGCCGCCACCTGCATCAACGTCGAAGTCGCCGCACTCCCCAGCCCCGCTGCAATGAGCTAAAGCTGTCACGTCGGCAGCGTGCAACGAGCACGCGAGATCACCGGCTGCTACATTTCCAGCCGGCATTGCGACAGGCGCAGATGCTCACCATTGCAATGCCCGCGCCCGATCATCGGCCGCTGCATCCATGATTGCATCCTTCGACAGACGCCGGCACGGAACATGAGGTTGTATTGAGCTCATTGGTGGCACGGCTGCGCGATCCCGACGGCCGGCTCTTCGCCCTCGCGCGATCCGGGACGCGTATGACCCGCTGGTGGCTGATCCCAATCTTGCTCTTATTTTTCGTCTTGGCGGGCGCTGGCGGAGAGTACTTCCCGTTAGAGTCGGCCGAAGAGGCCGGTCTCTGGACGAGCGCGCTCGACACAACCGGTTTCCTGATCGTCGGCTATCTCCCGATCGCGCTGGTCGTTGGCCTCTGGGTCTGGCGGTGGGAGAAGCGTGGGCCGCGGACATTCGGCCTGCGACGGGGCGGCGCACTGCGCTACTGGCTGGCCGGCTTCGGGCTGGGCACGGGCCTTATGACGCTTGGCGTTGTCCTGCTGGCGACGAGCGGCAGCACAACGGTCGAGTTCGACCAGAGCTCGGTGCTGGGCTGGGTTGCGATTGGCCCGGCGCTCGTCGTGCTGGTCGGCTGGGTGGCGCAGGGGTTCACCGAGGAGCTTGTCTTTCGCGGCTGGATGCTCCAAAACACCGGCGCGCAGCTTGGACCGCTCGCCGGCGTCACCGTCGCCAACATCATCTTCGCGCTGGCTCATCTGAGCAACCCCGGCATCACTCCGCTCGGCGCAACGAACCTGGTGCTGATCGGCGTCCTCTTCACGCTGATCGCTATCGTCGAAGGCGGCATCTGGGCCGTCACCGGCCTCCACATCGCCTGGAACTGGACCCAGAGCAACCTCTACGGCTTCAAGGTCAGCGGCCTCGACGTCGGCGGCGGCTCGCTGATCAAAGTCATCCCCGACGAATCCGCCGGCGCAATCACCGGCGGCGACTTCGGCTTCGAAGGCTCAATCGCCGCCACCATCACCATCATCATCGGCCTGGTTGTGGTGCTGGCGGTTGCTTCCCGGAAGGAGTTTGTAGTGGGTAGTTCGTAGGTTGTAGGAAGACCGCTTGATTGATGCAACGGCCGGCTGTTCACTACAACCTACAAACTCACAGGTCTCGCCGCTGGAAGACCGCCATCGACACGAGGACGACGGCGAGGCAGTAGAAGATGGCGTAGCGGACGGCGAAGTCGCTGGGGGGCACGAAGGTGCCGAAGGGGTTGGGACCGGTCAGGCTGACGGCAATGGCCGGCTGAACCTTGTAGGACGCCAGCTTCCACATCGAGTCGCTCGGGACGAGCACGCTGCTGGCGACACCGATGCGGACCATCGTGTCGTTGTCGATGCCCGTTCCGATCTGCTCGACCAACCCGCCGGTCAGGGCCATGCCGTAGAGCATGAAGACGACGACGCCGTTGGCCATCGTCGAGAAGATCGTCGATCCGAGCATCGTCAGGCTCAGGAGGATCGTCGAGACGAGGATCATCAACCCCAGACCATCCAGGATGTTCGGCGGCACATAGTCGGCGACGAAGTAGGAGGTTGCGACGACGCTGCCAACCATCAGCGACATGTAGATGACGATCATCGTCAGGAACCCGAGGTACTTGCCGGCGATGATCTCGAAGCGGTTGAGCGGCTTCGTCACGATGACGTGCAGCGTCCCGGCCTCGATCTCGCTGGAGATTGCGCCGACGGCCGCGAAGATCGTCATGACCCCGGCCAGGAAGTTCACCGTCCAGAGGCCGAGCATCACCATGATGCTCATCTGCACCTCGCGCGGCAGGAACTCTCGCGGCTCCCCGCCCCGCTGATCGTTGAACGCCTCGAAGTCGTCAACGACGATCTGGAAACCGTAGACGTAGAGCAGCACGAAGACTGCACTCAAGGCCAGGACAGCCCAGACCAGCTTCCGGCGCACCGCCTCCTGGAGCGTCAACCGGGCAATCAGGAGCATCATCATGGCGTGTCCGCCTGCCCCTGAGTGCTGACCTTCAGGTCCATGCCATCCGCCTGATCGACGAGATTGACGAAGAGGTCCTCCAGCGTCTCCTTCCTCGGCGTCACCTCGTACACGCGTGCGCCAACCCCGACGAGCCCGGCAACCAGTTCGGCAATTGTCGCTTCATCCGGGACAGTGACGGTGAGAGCGGCAAGGTCATCGGCAAGCTGCTCCAGGCTGTCAATCGTCGCGAGTCGCATCACGACGTCGCGACGCTCATCCGACCAGCCATCGAGCCGCAGGCTCACGGCAAACCCCTGCGGTCGCAGCTCGTCGAGCCGCCCTTCGGCGACGACAACGCCACGGTTGAGGATCGCGACCCGATCGCTGACCAGCTCGACCTCGGAAAGAAGATGCGAGTTCAGGAAGATCGTCGTGCCCGCCGCGCTCAGTTCCCGGATAACGTCGCGGACAATCCGGCGGCCAATCGGGTCGAGCGCCGATGTCGGCTCGTCAAGGAAGATCAGTTTCGGGTTGTGGAGCAGCGCCTGGGCCAGCCCGGCCCGCTGCTGCATGCCCTTGGAAAAGGTTCGTAGCCGGTCATCACCGCGGCCGGTGAGCCCAACGAGCTGCAGCGCCTCCGGAATGCGCTGCTGGCGTTGCGAACGCGTCATCCCGGCCAGGCGGCCGTGGACATCAAGGAATTCATTGGCGGTGAGCCAGTCGTGAAACCGAAAGAGCTCCGGCAGATAGCCGATCTCCCTTTTCGTCCGCCGGTCGCCGAGCTTGCGCCCGAGCAGGCGCGCCTCGCCCGCTGTCGGGCGGATGAGGCCGGTCAATATCTTGACCGTCGTGCTCTTGCCCGCGCCATTCGGGCCGAGGAAGCCGTAGACCTCGCCCTGGCCGACGGTGATCGTCAAATCGTCAACGGCGACGAGGTCGCCGAAGGCCTTCTGCAACCCGCGCGCCTCGATGGCCGGTTGCTCTGCCTCAGCTCTAGGAGTTGGTTGGGGTACAGGTGCTTCAGTCGTGCTCGACACCGGATATCACTCCCGCTCCAATTGATCCCGGAAAGCGTTGTGGGCCGCCGGGGTAGCGGCCCACAACTGGAACGGGAAAGGGGTGGTGGAATGACGCAGGGTAACGCCCGTTAGTCCAGTGAGTTCGCGATGTTCGAGATCGTGTCACCAGACTCGGTTCCACCGACGATGTAGAGGATTCCATCGTTCTCCCAAAGGGCGACAGAGCCTTCACCATCGTCTGACGTAATCAATAAGCCCGGCGCGCCATCGATGGTTACGTCATCGCTCGACGCGCCATCCGGCACCGGGATCACGAGCGTCGTTTCCCAGTCCTCGATCGCGCGCAGCTGGGCGACAAAGTCCGGCGGCAGGCCCGGCAGCCCCAGCAGATCCTCACGCAGCGCGTCCATGTCGAGGCCATCAGGGGTGATCAGCGTCGGGCTGGCAAGCTGGGCGACGACGATGTGATCATCCTCAGTCTGCCCCGCGAAGTGCTGGATCAGCGCTTGAGGCACTTCCATCGTGAAGTCCATCTGCGGTTGCGTCGCCGGATCCGGCAGGGCGAAGATCGGCAGGTTGAGCTCGTCGATGATCGCCTGAGCCTCCGCCGTCTCGACGGTTACCGTCACTGAACCGGCGTCGCTGACGAGATACTCCGGCGTGCTTGCATAGCCGTCCGGCACATCGTCAGTCGTCAGGAACGCGCCGTAGGCAGCTTCGGCCTCGGCGGCAGTGTCGAACTCCTGCGCATTGGCCATCGGGTCGTCTTCATTGAAGGTGGTCATGTAGTCGCCGAGGTTCATCACCGAACCCTCCAGCGACTCGGTGTCGGCCATGACCAGCCGCAACAGCATGTCGGTCTGGAAGCCCTCGAACTCATCCATCTCGATGGTGATCGCCGCGAATTTCTGGACACGGAAGCGGTCCAGCAGATCGCCAGCGAACGAACCCATCGGGCTAATCGTCAGCACCATCAATAGCGCGAGCGCGGCGGCAATGCCCGAGGCATAGCGCATTCCGCGCCGGTTCCACATACGCATCAAGTCGAATCCTCTCTCACCATATCCTGCATCTGCGTGTCTCGTTCTCCAGGCCGCCAGCGCCAGCGGGGCGCTCACCTCCTGGCTATCGGCATCGAGGCGTGCCAGCACACCGGTCGCATACGTCGCGTTCGCATCAAGCGACTGGAGCGCGTTGCGACAATCCCGGCAGACATTGACGTGCGCCTCGACCTGTTCATCCGGCTCGTCGAGGTGCGCGCGCAACGCCGCCTCGCCCGGGCATCCCGGCCTTGTCGTGGTCACGTCGCCTCGCTCTCGTTCAACATGATCTCCTTGAGCTTGCGCTCACCGCGCGCGATCAACGTCCCGACCGATGACGGCTGGACGCCGATTGCGTCAGCGATCTCGGCATAGCTCAGCCCGCTCGCACGTAGCAACACAGCATTGCGTTGCCGCTCCGGTAGGCTCCCGAGTGCAGTGCGAACTTCCACCGCAACCTCGTCTCGCACGATCTGCCCGGCCGGATCGTCGGCGTTCTCTGGACTTCCCTCGCGCTGCACCAGGCGCTGCCACCAGCTCCTGCGCCGCTTCCGGGAGCGCACGGCGTTGAAGGCCGTGTACGTCGCCGTCCGGTAGAGCCAACCGCCGATATTGTCGCCGCGCTCCAGATCGAGCTTGCGGCGATGCAGCTGAGTGAACGTGTCCAGGGCGACTTCTTCGGCGTCCTCATGGTTTCCGGTTACCCGGATAGCGACGCGGTACACCGGCTGGTAATGGCGCAGAAAGAGCTGCTCGAACGCCTGCTCGTCACCGGCGTAACTCGCCTCTAGCAGCGCTCTATCGGTCGCCAGGTCGATTGTTGCCGCCGTCGCCGCCACGCGTTGCGCATCCATCCCTGGAAATCCAGCCTTCTACAGTGATAACACCGCCCAGGGTAGTTATGTGACACCCTGGCGACCACCATCAAGCCAGAATCAATCTGCGCGGCAATCGCTACTGACTACGGTAGTGGAGACTGTCATTTGCCCTCTCCAGACGCCCAACAGGGCGTCATTCTGAGCGGCGCGAAGAATCCGACTCAGCACATGCCCGGAGCGGCTCTGGTTACGATGGCCACCTGCGGCTTCTTCTGCGCTCGAACCGTGCCTCAGAGCATTGCAAGATTGTGACACCCTGGATCATTGAGAGTTGGAGTCCTCGCTGCGCTCAGAATGACGCCAAATGGCGTCCTTGCGGGACGGCCTGTCCGGCACTGCTAGTAGGTGTATTCGATCAGGAGATCGGTGTTGGTCAGCAGGATGCGCTCGCCCTGGAGCTCCAGGGCATTGAGCGCCTCGAAGGTCTTGAGCGCTTTGTTGATGCTGACCCGCGTTGTGCCGAGCTCGGTCGCCAGCTCGCCCTGACTCAGCTCAAAGGGCACCAGCAGGCCCCGGTCGCTACGTTCGCCCCGGTCGGCGGCGCGCACGAGCAGCCACTTGGCGACACGCCCGGGAACGTCGAGCGAGAGGATATCCGAAAGGCGTTCATTGGTAGAGCGCACCATGCCGACGACGGTCTGCATCACCCGCATCATCGCCTGGGGGTTCGATTCGAGGAACTGGAGAAAGGCGGCGCGGGGCACGACCCGGATCTGAACCGGCGCTTGGGCCGTCACCGTCGCGGAACGCGCGGCTCCGTCGATCAACGCCAGTTCGCCGATGGCGTCGGGCGCTTCGACGATCGCCAGCACAACCTCTTGCCCGGACGGCGTATAGCGCGAAATGCGCACTTCGCCGGACTCGACGATCAAGAGCGTGTCGCCGGGATCGCCTTCACTGGTCAGCACCTGGCCTTCGGGGTAATTGCGGCTCCAGGACTGTTCCGCGAGGCGTGCCAGACTCTCCGCGCTCAGCCCCTGGAAGAGCGGAACGCCTGCAAGCGGTGACTGCGCCGGGCGTGGCGTTGTCGTCATGATCGGTGATGCTCCCACTACCTATGAGATGTCCAACGTTCCCCGTCATTGTATCGTTCAATCCGGCGCACGCGCTGGTTTGGAGGAGACGCGATGGGACACGATCCGGCGGGCGCGGCTGCCGCAACGCTCGCGCCACATGTGCAGAGCATCATCCCCAGAATCAACGTCGACGAATTCACGACGCTCGAATTCATCGACGCCATGCAGCTCGACCCGGCAGCGAGTCAAGCCGTTGCGCGGGCGCTCGCGATCATCCCCGAGATGGACGAGGAGCGCGGCCGGATGATCCTCCACGGCCAGATCATCCCCGACCTGCTACGACAGACCGGCCTCGTCGAGTGGGCCGGCTACGCCTACGGCCACGACGACCCCTATGGCGTGCCGGCGTGGTGGCGGAAGAAGTAGGTAGTTTTGAGTACGTAGGTTGTAGGAAGACCCCGAAGCGACCTCTGGCTGTTTCCTACAACCTACAAACTACGCACTACAACCTTGCTGGCTCTCAAGCGCATCAACCAACCGCTCAGCGACGGTGATCTCCTCGCCGGGGTTGAGGGTTTCGGGGTTGACCAGGAGGGCTTCGTCGCCGTCGGCGGCGATAGCGATTCGCGGGTTGCCCTCCCAGAGCGCCGCCTGGACCGCAATTGCCCCGGCTGGCAGCGTGACACGCGCACGTGGGATTGGTTGACCGGCTTCACTCGGCCAGTCGCGGCTGCCGGTGACGCCCGGCACTTCGGCAACGGCATCCAGCACCGTCTGGACCATGCGCTCGTAGCGTTCGGAAAGCTCCGCCTGGTCGAGCTTGAGATAGCGCTCGACAGCGGCGAGTAGCCCGAGCATCTCCTCCTTACCGACCTTCATCGCCCGGCCACGCCGTGGATTTGGCGCGCCGTGCGCTCTGGCCACGTCGATCAGATCACGGCGGCCGACAATCAGGCCGCTCGACTGCGGTCCTCGGAGCCCTTTGCCGCCGCTGAAGACCGCCAGGTCCGCTCCCAGATCCTGAGTGAAACGCCAGAGGTTGTCCGGCGGCGGGAGCTGCGCCGCGCCATCGACGACAACCGGCACACCGCGCCCGTGGGCGATGCGCACGACCTCCGGCAACGGCACCGCCCCTTGTGCCAGGTGATGCCCCGCAAAATAGAAGACTGCCAGCGTCTCATCCGCCAGCGCGTCAGCGAGTTCGCGAGTGGAAGCCCCCGCCTCATCGCCGATCTCTATGACGGTCGCGCCGGCGAGCTCGATTGACGGGATGTAGGCATTGCGCTGCGAACGGTGGATGACAACCTCGTGGCGCTCGCGTCCGAGAATCGTCAGACCATCTTCGGGATCGACGGTCAAGCCGCAGGCCAGCGTTGCGAGGTAGAGCCCCGCCGCCGCGCCGGAGGTGACGTAGGCCGCGTCGTTCCGGGTCAATTCCGCGATGCGCTCTCCGACCACGGTTTGTAGCTCAAAGATATCGACGAAGTTGTGCGACGCTGCCCGCATCGCCTCGACGACCTCGGGCGGCATCAGCGAGCCGCCCAGCCGGGTCAACGTCGCATCGGCATTGATCACCGTACGTAGTCCGAGATCCTCGTAGAGCCCCATCCCGCTATGTCCTTTCCCGCTCGTCAGCTTGCGCCGTGTCCGAATCCGACTGACCCGGCTATAGGATAGTCCGGCGCCACGCGGGAATGACATGAGCGAGTGGGGCGCAGGCGCGTGCAAGCTCCGTCACGGTCATCTGCTCCGGACATTCGGTACACTTCGCTTTGCGTTTGCGCGCCAAATGCGAGGATTAAGGAGCGCTTGAGACGCTGATGGCTACGGCTCAACGCACACAAACCCGGCCAATTGCAGCAGCAGCGGCGCCCGGCATGTCACGCCGGCGCAAGCTGATCTGGCTTACGCGCCTCAGCTGGGGCGGGGCGCTGCTCTTTGTCGTCCTCCTCGTCGGCGTTGTCGCCACCTATCAGTACCGCGAGCAGAGCCAGATCCGTGACGGCATCAATGTCTTCGGCGTTGATGTCAGCGGCATGACCGTTGACGAAGCTACCGCCGCAGTGCGCGCGGAGACCGAAGCGCGGGCGTCGCAACCGCTGCTACTCGTGGATGGCGAAACGACCTGGGAGGTTACCCAGAGCGAGGTCGGCTTGCGCTTCGATGTCGATAGCGCCGTTGCGGAGGCGTTTGCCGAGGGCCGGAGCGGTTATGGTCCGGACCGGCTCGCTGTCCTCTGGCACTTCCGCGACGCGACGGTTCGCTACGGCGACGGACACATCGCCGTCGATACACAGGCCACCAGCGACGTGCTCGCGGGCCTGGCAACCGACATCTACCTGCCGACCATTCAGCCGGATTTCTCGATTGACGATGTCGGTCAGTACCACTACGTGACAGCGCAAACGGGCCGGGAGCTCGATGTCGACGCCAGCCGCGCCGACATCCTCAGCGCGCTCGCCGGCGGCGCGTCATCGACGGATCTTACCGTCACCGAATACCCTCCGGTTGCCCACAATGAGGATTACGCGCCACTGATCGCGCAGGCCGAAAACGTCCTCGATGGCCCGATCACGCTCATCGCCGGCGACCAGACCTGGTCCTTCACGCCCACCGACATCACCAGCCGGCTCACGATTGTCGAACCGGCCAACGGCGAGCCGGGCCACCTACAGCTCGACGAGCAATGGGCCATCGCCGTCATCGACGAAATCGGCTGGGCGATAGACCGCACGCCCCAGAGCCCGCGCGTCTGGTGGGACGGCAACGGCCAGCTCACGGTCATGCAGCAACCAAAGGCCGGCTACAACATCAAAGCCGGCGAGGCGTTGGATATGACCCGCGCAGTCTTCTCCGGCGACACCGCCGAGAACTCCGTCATTCTGCCGGTCGATGTGCTGCTCCCGCCATCCCTGCCAGCCGACCTCAACGCGCTCGGCCTGACCAGCGTCATCGCGGAATCGAGCACGCCCTACGGCGGCTCAATCGAACCGCGCAAGCACAACATCGAGCTGGCGGCGCAGATCCTCAACGGCGTCATGGTGATGCCGGGTCAGACCTTCTCCTTCAACAGCGAGATCGGCCCGATGACACTCGACGCGGGCTTCGAGATCGCCTACGGCATCGCGAACCTCGACGGTAAGCTGCGTACCATCCCGACCGAGGCTGGCGGCATCTGCCAGGTGGCGACGACCGTCTTTCAGCCAGTGTTTGCGACCGGCTACGAGATCGTCCAGCGCACGACCCATTCCTACTGGATTCCGTCCTACAGTTACAACGGCATGGTCGGCCTCGATTCGACGGTCGATCCAGCCTCCGGCCTGGACCTCAAGTGGACCAATAACTCGGAGCACGCCGTCCTGATCCAGGCTATCGCCGACGGCGACAACTTCACCATCAAGCTGATCGGCCAGCGCCCCAACTGGGAGGTCAAGATCGACGAGCCGATCATCACCGACATCGACTGGGCCGACGAGGAAACTGTCTACTACGAACCTGACACCTCGATCCCGGTCGGACAGACGGTGACCGTCGAGCACGCCCACGAGGGCTTCGATGTCCGCATCGTCCGGACCGTCACCCGGCCGGACGGCGACCAGCGGGTCTGGGACGGCAAGATGTCCTATGGCAAGTCCCGCAACGTCGTCCTCGTCGGCTCCGAAGATGGCTCCCTGCCGCCCGGTTTCTAGCGCTCGTAACTCGTATATGCTCGGGCAATCCCCAGACCTCCGTGTGCGCTAAGGTTGACATCGGTTGACCTGCTGCATATCGAGGTTCGGGTGAGTTCGAGAAGTACGAAGCTGGGCTATCGCGAGCTTGTCGCAATCGGCATCGGCGGTATGGTCGGTGGCGGGATCTTCGCGGTGCTCGGGCTCGCGGTACAGCTCGCCCACGGTGGCACACCAGTCGCGTTCGCCATCGCTGGCGTGGTTGCTCTCCTCACGACCTACTCCTATGCCAGGCTATCCGTCACTTTCCCAAGCCAGGGCGGCACCGTCACGTTTCTTGACAAGGCCTTCGGTCCCGGAGCAATCACCGGCACGCTCAATGTTCTCCTCTGGCTCAGCTACATCATCATGCTTTCGCTCTATGCCTACGCCTTCGGCAGCTATGGCGCAGCACTGCTACCGGCGAGTTGGGAGACCATTGGCCGGCATCTCCTCATATCGCTCAGCGTCCTCGGCATCACTGTCCTGAATCTCGGCAGCACGGCGCTCATCGGCCGCGCCGAAGACTGGATCGTGGCCATCAAGATCGGCATCCTCACGCTCTTCGTCCTCGTTGGCGCCTGGGGCGTCGAGTCAGCGCGCATCGCGCCGGCGGAGTGGTCAGGTCCCGTCCAGCTCTTCGCCGGGGGCTTCATCATCTTCGTCGCCTACGAGGGCTTCGAGCTCATCGCCAACGCCGCTGACGACGTGGACGATCCCCAGCGCACGCTACCCCGCGCCTATTACACAGCGGTAGTCTTCGTGATTGTCCTCTACGTCGCGGTGGCGATCGTTGCCGTGGGCAACCTATCAGTCGACCAGATCGTCAACGAGCGAGATTTCGCCCTCGCGGCGGCAGCAAAGCCATTTCTCGGCGAAGCTGGATTCACCCTCATCGCGGTAGCCGCCGTGCTGTCGACGGCTTCGGCAATCAACGCGACGCTCTATGGCGCGGCGCGGCTCAGCTACTCGATAGCAGTTGACGGCGAACTTCCGGCAGTCCTTGAAAAGAAGATCTGGAATCAGCCGATTCTCGGACTTCTCATCACAGCCGGGGCGACGCTCGTCATCGCCAATCTGGTCAATCTCTCGAGCATCTCAACAATGGGGAGCTCCGGCTTCCTGCTCATCTTTGCCGCCACAAATCTAGCCAACGCCCGCCTGGCGTCGAAGACCGGCAGTCGGGCATGGCTGTCGATGGTGGGGATGGCCGCCTGCGTCCTGGCTTTGATCGCGCTCATCGGCCAAACGGCGCGCGAAGCTCCGGGACGGCTCATCATCCTCGTCGGGATGATTGCCCTTGCAGCCGCGATTGAGCTTTCCTTCCAGCTGACAGACCACCGCCGGGCACGGACATCTTCCTAAACGTTGAACCAGCGAGACCACCAGCCACATTGGCCCCCTAGCGCGCTATACAATGCAAGTCATCATCACGACGTACGACAGGGGACAAAGGACCGATGGTCGATCTCGAAGCAAACATGACCAGATTCGTCCGCGGAGCCTGCCCTCACGACTGTCCGGATACCTGCGCCGTCATCACCGAGGTGCGGGATGGCAGAGCCATCAGCTTCAAGGGTGATCCCGACCACCCGTTCACCCAGGGCTGGCTCTGCGCCAAGGTCCGACCCTACCTCGACCGCGTCTACCATCCCGAACGCCTGCTCCACCCGTTGCGCCGCGCGGGAGCCAAGGGCAGCGACGAGTGGGAACGGATCAGTTGGGACGAAGCGATCCAGGAGATCGCGACACGCTGGAAGGCGATTATCGACGAGCACAGTGCGGCGGCGATCCTGCCCTACTCCTATAGCGGCACGCTTGGGCTGGTCCAGATGGGCGCGGCCAGCGAGCGGCTCTGGAACCGGATGGGCGCAAGCGGCCTCGACCGGGCGATCTGCGACGCCGCCGCGACGACCGCCGTCCGGGCGACACTCGGCGCGAAGTGGGCGCCGGACGCGGCCCAGTTGCTCGATAGCCGGCTGATCCTGGTCTGGGGCCACAACCCGGCCAGCACCAGCCCCCACTCCGTGCCCTTCATCCGCCAGGCCCAACGCAACGGCGCGAAGCTCGTCGTCATCGACCCGCGCCGGACACGTAGCGCCCGTTCCGCCGATCTGCATCTCCAGCCCAACCCGGCCACTGACGGCGCGCTGGCGCTCGGCCTAACCCACATCATCTTCCGTGATGCACTCCACGACGAAGCCTGGCTGGAAGCGAACACCATCGGCTGGCGCGAACTTCGCGACCGGGTCCAGCAGTTTCCGCCGGATTTGGTTGCAGAGATCACCGGCATCCCCAGCGACGTCATCGAGCAGCTCGCCCACGACTTCGCGACACTAGCGCCCGCGATGATCAAATTCTCAGATGGACTCCAGCGCCACGGCAACGGCGGGCAGACAATTCGCTCACTGTTGGCACTTGCGGCCGTCACCGGCCAGATCGGGAAGCGCGGCGGCGGCGTCTACTACAGCGCAAGCGATTATGTCCACTGGAGTGCCGAAGCCGTCGGCCACCGCGCCGAGTGCCCGCCCGTGCCGCGCACGATCAACATGAACCGGCTCGGCGCGGCGCTCACCGGCGAAGCCAGCGACCCGTCAATCATGTCGCTCTTCGTCTTCGGCGCAAACCCGGTCGCGGCCTCGCCCAACAGCGGCCTGATCGTCGAGGGCGTGCTCCGCGACGATCTCTTCACCGTCGTCCACGAGCAGTTCATGACCGACACTGCCCGCTACGCCGACATCGTCCTGCCAGCGACGACGCAGCTCGAGCAGTTCGATCTCCACCGCCCCTACGGCCATCGCCACCTCCAGCTCAATCAGCAAGCGATCGAGCCGCTCGGCGAAGCTATGAGCAATTGGGATCTGATGCGGCGTCTGGCCGAAGCGCTGGGCTATGACGAGCCCTGGCTACAGCAGTCGGCCGAAGAGGTTGCCGCCGAGATATTCGACGCCTCGAAGCCAGATAACCCGGTGCTGGCCAACGTCACCCTCGACCAGCTCTACCGGGACGGCACTGCGCCGCTGACCTTCGACGCGACAACCGAGGTGCCCTACTCCGACCTCACGTTCGGCACGCCCTCAGGCAAGCTTGAGCTCTACTCAGAGAAGATCACGCGCTATGGCCTTGACCCGCTGCCCGACTACCACCCCCCGGCCGAATTCGAGCAGTCGACATCGAATGGCGACGGCTTGATCCTGCTCTCCGGCGCGGCCCACCACTTCGTCACGACCAGCATGGCCAACCAGCCGGACCTGGTCCGCAGGGAGGGCGCGCCATCAGTCGAGCTCAACCCGGCCGACGCCGCACAGCGCGGCATCCGCGACGGCGACACTGTCATCGTCGAGAATGAGCGCGGCAGCTGCCAGCTTATCGCCATCGTCACCGACGACGTCCCGCCCGGCGTCGCATCCTCGGTCAAGGGCCACTGGGCCCAGTACTCGCCCGGCGCCCGCAATATCAACTGGACCACATCCGACGCCCTCGCCGACCTCGCCGGCCAGAGCACCTTTCATTCCAACGTCGTCACTGTGCGATTGATGAACCCGCGCGACGGCCAAGAGCCAACCCCGTAGCCGTCGGGGCAGAGTTCACTTCGATCAGAGTCATGGTTCTACGCCAGTCGGCCGTGTGGACGCATGCGCGTGGTCTACAGACTCCAGGCACGGCCGCCAAGAACCGCACTTTGCCCCGTCCAGACGCCCTGTGGCGTC
>JAUIIK010000132.1 GCA_030431755.1 Chloroflexia bacterium | reverse complement strand
CGGCACATTGGACAGGCGGGGCTGTGCAAACCCGGTTTACGGCGTCTCGCGTGCAATTGTGGAAACGGGCGTGACAATGCGGCCTTCGCCAGTGCCGGCCCCTGAACTCAAACAAGCCTATGCCGGTCTACTCGCGCGCTACGACACCGACCGCAACACGATCCTCCGGACGCTCTACGCCTGGTTCAACCTGACGCTGCTCCTGAGCTTCGCCTGGCCGACGCTTGTTGTCTTCTTTGACGCGCCGCTCTCCAGCGTCGATGCCACACCTGTGGACTGGTATCTCCTGCGCCTTGCCGCCCCGGTTGCTGTGCTCGCGATTGGTTTGCGTCTGTGGTGGGCCAGCGGCGTGCCGCTCTATGTCGCCCAGCCGCAGCGTGTCGCCGAGCTGCGGCACAGCGGACCGCTCTGGACCCAGGCACTGCTTTTTCTGGCGCTCCTGGCGCTCGCGCTCAGCGGCGTCCTGCTCGTCAGCGATCTATCTGCGGCAGCGAAGGTGATGGTCTTCGGGCTGGCCGAGACGGCGGCGGTGCAGGTCATCATCGCGGGGTATGTCAAAACAACATTGGAGGCAATGGAGGCTGACACCAGGCGTTTGTTCTGGATCTGCGTCGCCCTCTTCGGTGTGACCTTTGCCCTGCGCGGCGGGCTGGCGGCGGCGATCCAGCCGGATTCTGTCTCAACAGTCGTCACCGGCGCGAGCATCACCGGCGGGATCGCCGGGGTTGGACTCGGCGTCATCTTCCTGCTGCTGCGCGACCGCACCGCCAGCCTGCTGCCGGGCATCATCCTCCAATTGCTGCTCGTCGCGCTCGTCCCGGCCGTCGTCGGCTAGTCCAGCAGGCGCTCGCGGTACCAGCGAGAGACGCGCTCCATCAGGTCGATCTGGTGCTTGCGCTCCTGGATGCCGTGCGGCTCGCGTGGATAGGTCACGAATTCGTGCTCGATGCCGAGCTCGCGGAGCGCGATATACATCTCGACACTCTGGAACATGTTGCCCCGGCCATCTGCCTCGCCGTGGAGGATCAGCACCGGCGTTGTGCAGTTGCTGATCTGCCGCATCGCCGACCGTTCCCAGAGCGGCTCCAGATTCTCGTAGACCGGCTCATCGAAGTAAGAGAGATTCGCCGCCGGGATGTCGCCGATGGAGTTGTCGCTGACCATGTTCGGCAGCCCCGCGCCCATCACCGCCGCCTTGAAACGATTCGTCTGCGTCACCGCCCAGGCCGTCATGTAGCCGCCCCAGCTCCAGCCGCCGATACCGAGCCGGTCCGGGTCGGCCAAACCACGTTCGATCAGTGCGTCGACGCCGGTCATCATGTCGCGGAATTCAGCGCCGCCGATCTCATTGACCAGCGCGTTCATGAACTCGCTGCCATAGCCGGTGCTGCCGCGCGGATTGGGGTAGAGCACGGCGATGCCCTGGCTGGCCAGCAGTTGCCCCCAGCGGCTCCAGCCGCCAAACCAGCCGTTCGACCAACGCGACGTCGGGCCGCCATGCACCTGTACAACCAGTGGATAGGGCTTGGAACCGTCGTCGCCGTGCGGAGTGAGCAGCAGCCCCTCGACCGTGACGCCGGGATCGCTCTCCCAGCTCACGATCTGCTGCGTCGCCAGCCCCAGCGCCTCGATCTCCGGGTTCAGGTGGGTTCGACGGTGGACGTTGCCGGTCCTCCGGTCGAGCACCCAGATATCCGGCAGGCTGGTTGGCTCCTCCCAGATTCCGGCAACGAGCGAGCCATCGGCGCTCGGCGCGGGCGCGCTGGTGAACGCGCCCCAGGGATCGCCCTCGACCCACGTCTGGTGGATCGCGCCGTCCCACGCGATGCGCCGGTAGGAGCCGTTAACTCCGTAGCCGATGTGTGCCAGCAGTTCCTCGCCACCGCGCAGCGGCACGATGTCTTCGACCGTCGCGGCCAAATCCGGCGTGACGTTCTCCGGCGCCCCGTCGCCATCGAGCGCGACGACGAAGAGGTGCTCGCCATTGACAACCTTGCCGCCGGTCCCGACATAGGCGATGCGGGTTCCGTCGCTCGACCAGACCATCGTGCCTGTCGAGCCAGTCAACCTGAAGAGCTCGGCCGATTCACCGCTATCGACTGTCAGCAGGTCGACCTGGGTCTCCAGAAAAATGTCGTTGAGCCGGGGGTTGGGACTGTGGTTGAACGCGATCCTGGCGCTGTCCGGCGACCAAGCGTAGCCCCAGACCTGGCGCTGATCGGGCGAGATCGCCCGGGCCGCGTTCTCGTTCTCCCGGTCGATCAGCCAGAGCCTGCGCCACTTCTTCTCGGCATCCCAGACCTTGACGTCATCCTTCGCTTCCTTCTTCTCTTTCTCCTCATCCGTCTCAGTGTCAGTGAAGATGAAGCTGAGGTAGCGTCCGTCCGGCGACCATCGGAGGCTTTAGATGCTGCCATCCTGATCGAAGACCCGGACGCCTTCGCCGCCGTCGGCCGGCATGACGTAGACCGACGATTCGCCTCGTTTGGCGCGGTCGGAGAGGAATGCCAGATGTTTGCCGTCCGGCGACCAACGCGGGCTGGCGTCGTCGGATGTGCCACCGGTGAATTGGCGCGGCTCGCCCTCCAACGCGCCCACGACCCAGATCGTCGAAACGCCGTGCTCGGTCTGCTTATCAACGACCTTGCTCATCGGCGCGACGACGTAGGCGATCTTCGAGGCGTCTGCGGCCATATCGAGGTCAGTCGGCCGCTCGTAGGAGGCGAGCATGTCCGGGGTTACATGCCGCTGGTTCTCGCTCGATGATTTCTCCGCCATCTGGCCTCTTTTCTCATCTCTCGTGATTCCCGCCGGTACGCCCGCGCCCGGCATCAGTGTCGGGGGTGATCTTACGCGAGGTTCATACATCAAGATAAGCGCCAGCAAGGAGAACAACGAGTCCTCATGCTCTGTGGCGCGACACCAACGAGCGCTCGCCCGGGGGAGTATCCCGCACCACAATTGGCATCCCGAGGCACGAGGGATCTTCGAGCGCCACCTTGATGCTCCAACGCCGGGAGTCCCGCCAGCAAGTCACTCGCTGTTGTCCGCACCTTGCCCCCGAGAGGTGGCCTGGTCGTTGCGAGATCCCTCCTGCGTCGGGATGCCACTGTTGTTGCTGTGGCGTCTGCCGCATGGCGCTGCATGCACACCAAATCCGGGCAACCGGCAAGGGACCAGCATAACTTGATGCATGCAGGGGCGATCTTAAGCGAGAGCACGCGCGAGGGGGTTCGGAGCCGAAACTCCGAACCCCCTGCACGCGCTGACAGGTGCGGGTTAGATCGCTGGAGCAAAGACCTGCACGCGCTGGCCGCCGCTGTCTGTCACGTAGACGTTGCCGTCGGCGTCGAGCGCGACACGCAGGGCGGTGAAGACGGTGAACTCTCCATCGCCCGTGCCCTCGCGGCCGAACTTCGCGACGAACTCGCCGTCCGGGCTGAACTTCTGGACCTGGCCCTCGCCATCTCCGACGAAGATGTAGCCGTGGTCATCGACCGCGACGCCGCCAATTGACGTGATGCCGTCGAAGTAACCCTCGAACTCGCCGTCGTGATCGAAGTACTCAACCCGCCCGCTGAGATTGCTGAAGGTCACATAGACGCGCTCGGCATCCACGGTCACGTCAATCGGGATGTCAACCTGGCCGGCCGCGCTCATCTCGCTGTCCCAGGCAGTGATGAAGCTGTAGTCCGGGCCGAACTTCTGGACGCGGTAGTTGCTCGAGTCGGCGACGTAGATGTTGCCGTCGCTATCAACCGTCACGGCAATCGGCTCCGCGAACTGGCCGGGGTTCGTCCCGGTTTCGCCGAATTGCGCCAGGTAGTTGCCGTTCGGGTCGAGCTTGATGATCTTGTTGAGATCAGCGTCGGCAATGTAGATGTTGCCGTTCAGATCGAGCGCGACATCAGCCGGCTTCTGCAACCCGATAGCCAGCAGATTGTTGCCGACGATCGGTCCATACTGCGTCACGAACTGGCCGCCGGTGGTGAAGACCTTGATCTGGCCTGATGTACCGTCGGTCGCGTAGACCCGGCCGTCAGCGCCAACCGCGATGCTGCGCGGCTTGCCGGGCGAGAAGCGGCCGCGGGAGCCGTCGACCCAGGTATCAGTCAAGACGAGCGGGCCGCCGATGGTGAAGCTGGTGTTGGCGAAGATCTGGATGCGGTCGTTGCCGCGGTCGGCGATGATCAGTCGACCATTCGGGTCGGTGTCAGCGCCGGTCGGATCGAGGAACTGGCCGTCGATGAAGCTGTCGAAGCTGTAGGAGACAGCCTGGAGCGTCGTCGCATTCGTCGGCGCGAGCACCGGCAGCGGCGAGAAGCGCGCCACCCGCTCGAGCTCGACATCGGTCACGAAGACATCGCCATTGGCAGCCACGGCGACACTCATCGGCGAGCCGAACTGCCCCGCGCCATTGCCGGCCGTACCAAGCTTGCCCTGCCAGACGCCGTCTCCATCGAAGATCTGAACGCGGTCGTTGCCGGCATCCGCGACGTAGACGAAGCCGCCGACGCTGACATCGATGCCGTGCGGCGCCATGAACTGACCATTGCCGTTGCCGGTCGCCCCGAACTGGGCCAGATAGACGCCATTGGTGTTGAAGCGCTGGACGCGGTTGTTGCCCTGGTCGGAGACATAGACCCGGCCATCCTGCGTCACAGCAACATCATGCGGGTTCTTCAGCTGGCCGTTGCCCGAACCTGTCTCGCCGAAGGCCAGAATGAACGCGCCGTTCGGGTCGAACTTCTGGACACGATTCTGATTCTTGTCCACGACGTAGACGTAGCCGTCGCTGTCGACCGCGATGCCGCGCGGCGACTTGAACTGGCCATTACCGGCGCCGTCGCTGCCCCAGGCCGTCACGAAGTGACCCTTGGCGTCGAACTTCAGCACGCGGCGGTTGACTGTGTCGGTCATATAGACATCGCCGGAGGGCGAGGCCGCGACATCGTTGGGCTTCGGGATGAGGATGCCTTCGGACGGCAACCCGAACTTGGTCAGGAAGTCGTAGTCGGTCGCCGGTTCGTAGGGCGTCTCGTTGCCACCGTCGTTGCCGTTGTCATTATCGTTGTCGTTATCGTTGCCATTGTCATTGCCGGTGTCGCCGTAGCGCCACTCATAGTAGTGGCCGCCGACGTTGCCGGCCTCGACGATGAAGCCCTGCGGGTTGCCGGGGGTGTAGGTCAGGCAGCGGCGCTCGAAGCACTGCATCAGGACATCCTTGTACGCCCCGCCGACCTTCACCTCGGCCCAGTAGGCCTCGGTGATCGGGCGGCCGGTGGCGAAGAAGGGATCCTGGAAGAGCGGCTGGTTGAGGTACTGGCCGCCCTGGTAGACGACGCCGCTGGAGTTCATGAAGTCCCAGAAGGGCGCAGCGATCGCGTGGTTCGTCACGTTATCAACGTAGCTGACGCTCAAGCCCTCGCCGGCGAGCGCCGGGTCGTTCGTGACGACGCCCTGGCGGTCGACCCGCTCGGTGATCGTCGTGCCGGTCGCGCGCGGGCTCTCGTCGAGCAGCGTGCCGAAGGTCGCGTAGGTCGGACCGGTCGGATCATCGAAGTCACCGGCGACATTGACCTCGGCCGGGTTGCGGCTCTCGAAGCTGTTGTCGCCAACCTGCATCTTGCCGGTGATCAGCTCGACGACGAGCAGCCCGTTGGTGACGTACCAGACCGAGCCGCTATCGCCGTTCGGGTTGGTGATCTCCATGCGGGACTTGTCAAAGTACTGCACCTGTCGCTCATCGTTGGGTGACTCGGCGTAGGGCTCGCTCATGATCTGGGTCGTCGCTTCCGGTCCCCACATCCAGGTGCGGGCGGCGACGCCATCGAGCACCGGCCGGTCGGTGCGGCCCCATGCGCCATTAAATGCGTCATTGCCCGGCGAATAGGCCTGCGCCATACTCGTCAGACTCATCGTCAGGATCATGAGCAGCGTGCCGAGCGACACGATGCGCGTCAATCTCCGGGTATACATGATGGTTCTTCCTGTCTTTCATACAGTCGATTCCGTACCCTGCTCTGACTGTATGACCGCCCCGCCCAACCCGAAATCGAGCGCGCTCCGCAATCGACCATCGTGGTTTCTCAATGGCTGCGCGAAACCGCACGTTGGCGTAGCAGTTGGGAGAGGATGACCGGCTATAATGGCAGGAATGTCTCACGTTGAACTGTGTGCAGGCGCCCATCGAGCGAGAGCAAAGGTGTAGCGATAGCCTGCGCGTCGAACTGGAAGGGGACGGCTCATGGCTAAGTTGGGGATTGGCACAATCGGCCGCTTGATAGCGGGGCTATTCGCTCTGGGGCTTGGCCTGGGAGTCGGCATGGCGCTTGTCGCCGCCGTCGTCGGATTTGGACGCTCCCAACCGACGGTCAGAGCGCAGACAACCGTCGACAGCGGTGTGATCGCATGCGTCAGCTACTACACCGGCCACGCGCGCATCGGCCGGCCGGGTCAGCAATTCGCCTGCTCGGCGGGCGAGTTTGCCGTCGTGCTCGGCAGCGAAGGTTCGGTTGAGAACCTCGACGCCCGGTTGACGGCATTGGAGGAACAGGTGCCGGACTGCCTCTCGGAGGATGACAACGCCGATGCCGTCTTCGAAGCCTGCAACGTGCGCGTGTTGAGCGGCTCCGGCGCGACGGATGGAGCGGTGAACGGCGAAGGCAATCTGATCATTGGCTACAACGAAAGTTCCGATGGTGAGGATCGCAGTGGCTCACACAACCTGGTGATTGGACCAGGCCACAGCTATTCGAGCTATGGCGGGTTCGTGGCCGGACTTGGCAACACGGTCAGCGGAATCTATGCCAGCGTCACTGGCGGCACCAGTAACACGGCGAGCAGCCAGTACTCCAGCGTCGCTGGCGGCAACGCAAACACCGCCAGCGGTGAGAGCGCGAGTGTCAGCGGCGGCAACGGTAACGAAGCCAGCGGTGAGAGTGCGAGTGTCAGCGGCGGCAACGTAAACACCGCCAGCGGTGAGAGCGCGAGTGTCAGCGGCGGCAACGCAAACACCGCCAGCGGTGAGAGCGCGAGTGTCAGCGGCGGCAACGCAAACACCGCCAGCGACCAGTACGCGAGCGTCAGCGGTGGAAGATCCAACACTGCCAGCGGCGCCTACTCCAGCATCAGTGGCGGCCAGAACAACGTCGCCAGTGGACCTGGTTCCAGCATCAGCGGCGGTGAGTTTAATGCAGCTGTCGGCGAAGTCTCTAGTGTCGGTGGTGGCGACAGCAACACCGCCAATGGTCACAAGTCCACGATTGGCGGTGGCAACAACAACACCAACGACGGGGTGGGAACCTTCATGCCCTCCTAACCCGGACGGCCTCCGTCATTTTTCGTGGCACTCAGCGGTCGCCATCGCCCGAGGGGTGGATCAACCAGGGCGTGGTACCCTGACCGCGCAATGACGAGCGTGTGAAAGGCATCCAGAACTATGACGGCAACGGCAGTAGATTTCGGCACCCGCGCGCGCGGCGATGTGCCACCAGAGGACACCTGGGACCTGACGGCGATCTTCCCCGACCGCGAGGCCTGGGAGGCGGGGATCAACGACGTCGAGGCGGCCGCCGCGCAGCTCGGCGAGCTGCGCGGGACACTGGGCGACAGCGCCGAGACGCTGCTCCAGGCGCTCGATCTCGAGGAAGAAACCGGCGCGCAACTGATCAAGGTCTACGCCTGGGCCGCGCTGAAGAAGGACCAGGACACGGCCGACTCGCAATCGCAGGCCGACAGCGACCGGGCCACCCGCCTCTATGTCGAAACCAGCAGCAAGCTGGCTTTCATCGAGCCTGAGCTGCTCTCGCTGCCGGAAGGGGCTATCGAAGGCTACGTCGCGCAGCACGCGGGCCTGGCGAAGTACCGCCACGCCCTCGACACGATCCTGCGGCAGCGCGACCACGTCCTCGATACCGAGACGGAGACGCTGCTGGCCTCCGCCGGTGAGATCTTCGGCGCGCCGAGCACGATCTTCGGGATGCTCAACGACGCCGACATGGAATATGGCGAGATCGAGAACGAAGCGGGCGAGAAGGTCACCCTGACCAAGGCCAACTACCAGCGTTTCATCGAAAGCCGCAACCGCGACGTCCGTAAAGCCGCCTTCGCCGCCATGCACACCGCCTATGAGCACCAGCGCAACACCATCGCCGCGACCTACAGCTCCAGCGTCAAGGGCGATGTCTTCATGGCCAAAACGCGCAGCTACGAGTCGGCGCTCGACGCCGCGCTCAAGCCCAAGAACATTCCGGAATCGGTCTACGACGCGCTCGTCGAGACGGTCAATGCGCACCTGCCGCTGCTCCATCGTTACATCGCGCTGCGGAAGCAGGTGCTCGGGCTGGATGACCTCGGCGTCTACGATCTCTATGTTCCAATCGTGCCCGAGGTCGAGCACGAGTACGGCTATGCCGACGCGCTCGATGCGGTGCTGGCGGGGCTTGGGCCGCTGGGCGAGGACTATGTCCGGGATTTGGGCACAGGCTTCGACTCGCGCTGGATCGATGTCTACGAAAACAAGGGCAAGCGCAGCGGCGCCTACTCCTTCGGCGTCCACGGTGTCCATCCCTTCATCCTGCTCAACTGGTCGAGCAAGCTGCGGGACGTTTTCACGTTGGCCCACGAGGCCGGCCACGCGATGCATTCCTTCTATACCAGCCGGAACCAGCCCTACGTCTACAGCAACTACACCATCTTCGTTGCCGAAGTCGCCTCGACGGTCAACGAGATCCTACTGACCGAGAAGCTCCGCAACGACACCGACGACCCGAAGCTCGACATGTACCTCGTCAACCATGCCCTCGAAGATCTGCGCGGCACCCTCTACCGGCAGACGATGTTCGCCGAGTTCGAGCGCTGGAGCCACGCGCAGGTCGAGGCCGGCGCGGCGCTGACCGCCGATGCCCTGAGCGCCCAGTACGCCGAGCTTGCCCGGCGCTACTACGGCCCCGATGTCGAAGTAGATGAAAACGTCGCGATCGAGTGGGCGCGCATTCCGCACTTCTACCGCGCCTTCTACGTCTATCAGTACGCAACCGGCATCTCGGCAGCAGCGGCGCTTGCCAAGCAGATCCTCGAAGAGGGCGAGCCGGCCCGCCAGCGCTACCGCCAGTTCCTGGCCGGCGGCTCGTCGCAGGACTCGCTCGACCTGCTGCGCGATGCCGGGGTCGACATGACCTCGCCGGAGCCGGTGACCCAGGCGCTGGAACTCTTCGGCAGCTGGCTCGACGAGCTCGAAGCGCTGATGACCGCCGAAGGCCTACTGGAGGCGTCGGAGTGACGTTGTCCGACGCCGACCGCGACTTCCTCAACCAGCCCTGTTACATGCGGCTGGCGACGTTGATGCCGGACGGTTCACCGCAGAACACCGTCCTCTGGTACCGGCTAGCGGATGACGCCCTGCACTTCATCTGTCCCCAAAGCGCCCAGAAGGTCCGCAATCTCGACCGCGATGGCCGCGTCTCGGCGATTGTTGAGGACCCCGCGTCGCCGCACCGCTATATCGAGGTACGGGGTGAGTGCCGGGTAATACGGGACGATGGTATGGCCCGCCAGGAGTTGCAGAAAATCGCAGTACGCTATATTGGTGACAAAGCCGGTGACTTCGTCGCCGGGCTTTCGGCTGATCCTCGTGTCGTCTTGCAGCTCGTGCCTGCTCAGATTCGGCGCTACGGGATGGACTAACAACGGCTCACTATCACGCCACCGGTCACCGGGGTCACGCCGCGCGCGTGTTCTGATCGGTTACGTGAAACGACGAACGGACTGGGGTAGCTAGCGCATGACTCTCACGCGTGCTCGTCATTCACTCACTCGTCTTATGCTCGCGCTTGTAGCGCTGCTTCTCATCCTCACATCCGGCGGGCTGGCGCTCCAACCGGCCGCCGCTAGGCGGGCCGGACCGTCTGACAACGACTACTTCCACCGGCTCTGGTCCCGCACCGAGCTGCCAATCATGGCCGGGCAGGCTAGCCGAGCCTGGATCTGGGGCGAAGCTGCGCTCGCGCCGATGCTGGCCGAACAGAACAACGGCACAACCCGGCTGGTCCAGTACTTCGACAAGGGCGGGATGCAGTTCAATCCCGATCCGGTGATCGAGGTCGGCAACCCGGCTTTCGTGATGGCCAGCCCGCTCGCCTATGAAATGCTGACAGGCGAGCTTGCGACCGGACAGGTCTGGGCTCCCGCGGGAACGAGCATCGCCGGCGACGCCGATGATCAAACCGGGCCAACCTACGCGACATTCTCCGGCCTGCGCGCTCACCCGGCCGCGCCCGGTGGCGCGCTCCTGATCGAGAGTGTCGACCGCGCCGGCAACATTGTGGCTGATGAGCGTCTGGCACAGTACGGCGTGACTGCTGCCTACCACGTCTCCGTGCCGGGCCTCGACCATCAGATCGCCTCGCCCTTCTGGACCTTCATCCAATCCCAGGGCACGGTCTACGAGGCGGCGCGCTACAAAGATGAGCCGCTCTTCGAGGACCAGTGGTCGATGATCGGCCTGCCGCTAACCGAGGCGTACTGGAGCCAGGTCAAGCTCGGCGGGCAAACTGTCGATATCCTGGTCCAGATCTTCGAGCGGCGGGTGCTGACCTACGCCCCCAACGAGCCCGAAGGCTGGCAGGTCCAGATCGCCAACACCGGCCGCCATTATGTCGACTGGCGCTACGGCGGCAACATTCCCACCGAGTTCGCGCCAACACCGGAGCAGCTCCCGCCGCCGCCCGCGCCCGACTACGCCCCGCTCATCCACGAACTCAACGTACTGTTCGACGGCGCGACCGGCAACAACGCGCTCACCGTGCTCGATCTCCAGACAGGCGAGAATATCAGCTTCAACGGCGACCGCCGCCAGCTTGCCGCCTGCACGATCAAGATCCCGATCATGATCGCCGTCGCTCAGGACATCTCGGCCGGGAAGTACACGGCCGCCGATGTCGAGAACCTGGTCCTGCCGGCGATGGGCCCGAGCCTGACCTGGCATGCCCGCGAGCTCCTGAGAATCACCGGCGACGGTGATATCGGCGCAGGTGTGCGCCGGGCGAATACAATCATGGCGTCGTTCGGCGTTGAGCACGCGCTTCTGACGCATGCGCCGGGCTACTGGGGCGAGGAATTCGGCTACCGCACCAGCCATGGGGAAGTCGAGAACTGGCTGACAACGAACGATCTGGCCCGGCTACTCGGCGGCATCTGGAATGGCGACGGGCTAACCCCGGCCGAGCGCAGCTATGTCCTCTGGAGCCTGACGCTGGCGACGCCCTTCCTCGATGGCGCGTTCCGCGCACCGCTCCCGGCCGATGTCGCCACGTTCCACAAGATCGGCGTGCTCTATCAGCCGGAGAACACCTGGAACGATGCCGGGGTCGTCGTGATCGAGCGCGATGGAGTCGAGTACGCCTACGTCGTCGCCTTCCTGTCATCGCAGAACGAATCGACCTATCTCAACGGCTACTACCTGAACCAATCGATCACCGGGCTCGCCTGGCAGACCTTCAGCACGGTGCGCTAGGAGCAGCGCGTTGCAGCCAAATCCGCGCGGCGGCGACGCCTTCGACGATCCCGCCGTCGCCGCCGCCTACCGCTACCGCCCGCCGTATCCGGATGCGCTCTTCGACTTCCTCGCGGGACTACCTGTGCAACGCCGCCGGGCGCTCGATCTCGGTTGCGGGACCGGCAAGCTCGCGCACCGGCTGGCGGCCAGCTTCGCGCAGGTCGACGCCATCGACCCATCCGCCTCGATGCTCGCCATCGCCGACGACGGCCGCCGGCAGAACATCAGCTGGATACTTGGCCGAGCCGAGGAGGCCGAGCTAGCGCCCAGCTACGATCTCGTGACCGCCGGCGCGAGCATCCATTGGATGGACCATCCCATCATCTTCCCGCGCATTGCGGCCAGCCTCGACCCCGGCGGCTACATCATCATCATCGAAGGCGACGGCGCGCATGATCCGCCCTGGCAGGCGAGCTGGGAAGCATTCCTCACCCGCTGGATCGACCGGCTCGGCGGCGAGTACGACCCAGCCGGCTACCGGAGCAGAATGACCGCCTACCGGGACTGGCTCGACATCGCCGGCGCACGCTCCTTCGAGTCAGAGTTCAGCCAGCCCGTCGAGCACTTCATCGAATGCCAGCACTCCCGCGCCACCTGGAGCCGCGCCAACATGGGTGCGGACCTCGCCGCCGCCTTCGACGCTGAGCTACGAGACTTCCTGCAACCCCACGCGCACAACGGCGACGTGCACTACCGCACGCACACAACCGCCGTCTGGGGCAAGCCGGCTCACCGCAGCGCCGAGTAGACCCTGATTCCTCCGCCAAGACGCCCACAGCCGTCATTCTGAGCGCAGCGAAGAATCCCACTCACCATATTCCCGGAGCAATACCCGGTTGCGGTGCTCTGGGGAACGGCCCGGGGCTGCGAATGTAATGCCGTTTCACAATGAGAGAGCCTGGAGACGTATAGGGCCGTGATGAATCACGACCTTCATGCGTCAAGTTAAGGCGTCGTGTCGACGAGGGTCCGTGATCCGCTAGCCTGCACCTGCAACCCCTCGATGGACACGTCGCAGCCCAACAGTGGCATCCCGACGCAGGAGGGGTTTTGTTTAGAACGTGCCACATGTCGGGTCAGCAGATGGTGAACAACCGGGCTGTAGCGGCCGTGACAGTCCTCCGCAAGGTGCGGCGCTGCCGGTCGTAGATCCTTCGGGCGCAAAGCCCTCCTCGGAATGCCAGGCGTGGAGCGGGACGCACGTCGGGGACGTTGCACGCCTGCGTGCGGCGGAGAAGATGGGCGCAATTCCATACTGTTTCTCGGTGAGGGAGTCCGGACGCGTGTAGAGGCGTGGACCCAGGGGAGGGGTGCCTCTACCAATGCCACTGGTTTCCTGCGATCGACTACTGCATCAGTATCTGGAGTAGGTGGCGTGGCCGTTGAACTCCGGTCGCGAGGCGAGTTGGATTCTTCGCTGCGGTCAGAATGACGCCTAGTGACGTCTTTGCGGGAAGAACTGTGAGGTTTTGGTTGGGTCTATGCCCGGCGGTCGAGGACGCGGGGGCGGTCGTCGGGGCGGTCGCCGGAGTCGCGCAGGGCTTCCATGAGGTTACGGAGCGCGGCGTCGTTGGCCTCGAGGACGTTGCTTGCCAAGGCCTGATTGCGCGTGCGCCACTTGGCGACCTGCTCCTGGGTGTCCAGAAGCTGCTGGCGGACTGAGAGCAGCCGGGCGCTGTTGCCTTCGGACGACGCAGCGATCTCCTGCAACGACGGTTGATCGCCGAGACGCTCGTTTGCGCCGGTAAGCTGCCGGGTGATGGTGGCTCGTTCTTGTTCGAGCTGGTGGAGCGCTTCGGCCCGGCTCACAAGACCAGTGGCCAGTTCACTGAGCCGGGTCAAATCGCGTTGGGTCATTGCGGCGTGCTGCTCCTCGAGCAGCGCCAACACCGCAAGCTGTTCGGCATTTGTCGCTTCGAGGACTTCAAGCAGCCGCTGTTCCAGCGTGTCGAGGCTCACGCGCTATTCGCCGTTGCCGGCCTGGCCGAGCAGGTGGGCGGCGAGGTCGGAGCTCGTCACGTTGTAGTTGCCGGTAGAGATCGCCTGCCGCAAC
>JAUIIK010000131.1 GCA_030431755.1 Chloroflexia bacterium | reverse complement strand
CGATGAGGAAGAGCCGACCGCAACGGAAGAACCGGAAACGAGCGGGGGGAATGAAGGCGGCACGCTGATGATCGGGATGGCGGGCGAGCCGCCCGGTCTCGATCCGGGCGCGCTCTGCAATGTCAATTGCCACACCGTCGCGATGCACATGTTCGATTCCCTGCTGGCGATGGACTCGGAGTTCAACATCTACCCGTGGCTGGCAACCTCGTGGGAGCTCTCCGGCGACATGCTGGGCTATATCTTCACGCTGCGTGATGATGTGACGTTCCACGACGGCACGCCCTTCAATGCCGAAGCCGTCAAGTTCAGCTTCGACCGCATACCCTTGCCGGAAACCGGTTCGACCTCGGCGATTGCGATCATCGGACCGAGCTACGAGACAACGAACGTGATTGACGAATACACCGTCGAGGTGCGTTTTACGGCTCCCTACGCGCCGTTCCTCGGCGGCGTTACGACGGCCTTCCTGGGTATCGTCTCGCCGACGTCGGCGCAGGAGTCTGGGGCTGAGTTCACGCAGAACCCTGTCGGCACCGGCCCCTATATCTTCGAGGAGTGGGTCGCCCAGCAGAGCACGTCGATGCGCGTGAACCCGGACTACAACTGGGCGCCGTCGATCTTCAGCCACAGCGGCCGCGCCTACCTGGAAGAGATCCGCTACCAGTACGTGCCCGAGAGCTCGACACGCCAGGCACTGCTGGACACCGGCGAAGCGCAGTTCATCGACGCGGTGCCGCCGCAGAGCGTCGCCGCGATTGAAGCCAACGACGATCAGCAGATGGTCATTGCGTCGCGGCCAGGCGCTTCGAAGATGATCGATCTCAATACCGCTAAAGCCCCGCTCGACGAGCTTGAGGTGCGGCGGGCACTGCATCACGCGTTCGACCGCGAGACGCTCGTCGACACGGTGCTCTTCGGCGTCTTCGAGCCATCATCGACGCCGCTTGCGCGCTCGACCTTCGGGTTCGACGAGTCGGTTGCCGGCATGTACCCCTACGACCCGGAACTGGCGGCGGAGCTCCTGGAGGGCGCTGGCTGGGTGCTGGATGGCGATGTGCGCATGCGCGATGGCGAAGAGTTTCGCCTCAACTGCATCATCGGCACTGCCGAGGAAGACGCGGCAATCGCCCAGGTGCTACAGCAGCAGTGGGGGCAGGTCGGGGTGGCGATGGACATCAATGTCATCGCCGGCACCGCTCAGACCGAGGCTAAGCGCAACGGTGATCACCATATCGGCTTCAAGATCGGCGTCTACCAGGATCCGGATATCCTCGGGATCTACTTCCACCCGCGCTCGATCGGCGGCTTCAACTACACCTTCTACGATGATCCGGCTCTGGCCGAGCTCTTCGACCGGGGTATCGCGACGCTCGACCCGGCGGAACGCGCCGAGGTCTATTCGGAGATCTCCGTGCTGATGATGGATCAGGCCATCATGATCCCGATCTACTACCTGTCGAATCTGAGCGCCGCCAGCGCGAGCCTGACGGGGCTGGTGCACGACACAGCCGGTTACTGGTGGTACTACGACGCGTCGTTCCAGGAGGGCTAGCCGCATAGATGGGGGCGTATGTCCGCGGGCGTTTGCTGCGCGCGATTCCGGTCATCATCGGCGTCATGACGCTTGTCTTTTTCATGGTGCATCTGCTGCCCGGCGATCCGGCTGAGGAGATCGCGGCCGGTGGGCTGGGCAGCACGCCGGAACAGATCGAGGCGATTCGAGTTCGTCTGGGACTGGATCGCCCGCTTTACGTACAGTACTGGGAATTCGTGAAGCGGACGGCTCAGGGCGACCTGGGCCGCTCGATCTACCGTAACCAGCCGGTTAGCACCATGATCAAGGAGCGCGTTGGGGCCACCGCACAGCTAACGCTGGCGGGCATTGGGTTTGCGCTGCTGCTGGGCGTGCCGCTGGGTATTCTGGCGGCGATCCGCCAGAACACCTGGGTCGATTCGCTGAGCATGACGGTCGCGCTGACCGGCATCGCGATGCCGAGCTTCTGGCTGGGGTTGCTCCTGATCTGGCTCTTTGCGGTCAGGTTGAACTGGGTGCCGGTCGTGGGTGGCACGGGGCTAAAGGGGCTGATCCTGCCCGGTTTCACGCTGGGCTTCAGCGCGGCGGCGATCATTGCCCGACTCGTGCGATCGAGCATGTTGGAGGTGCTGCGCCAGGATTACATGATGACGGCCCGCGCGAAGGGCCTGGCCGGGCGGGTCGTGGTGATCAACCACGGCCTGAAGAACGCGCTCATTCCAGTGGTGACGATCGTTGGCTTGCAGATCGGTAACCTGCTCGGCGGGGCCGTCGTTATCGAGACCGTGTTCGCGCGCCAGGGGATCGGCCGCATGGCGGTTGACGGCATCCTCACGAAGGACTTTCCGGTCGTGCAGGGCACCGTGCTCTTCGCGGCGCTTGTCTACGTCACAGTCAATCTGGTCGTCGACCTGCTGTACTCGGTCGTGGATCCGAGAATTCGCTATGACTAATACGCTGTCAAACCGTTCCACAGGAAGAATCAACCGCCAGCCATGTAGAGTCGTGCCGGTGACGCGGCTTGCTCTGGACGCCAACATGTCCTGCGGGCGCTGTCATGGTTGCGATGGAGACGCGCCTGCGGCACGTCTCTGCGGACGCCGAAACAAGGGATCATGTCGATGACGGCCGGTACCGGAGCGGCGGCTGCGTCGGATAGCGCTGCGATCGGCCAGCGCGTGCGCGCCCGTGGGCTCTGGAGCGATGCGTTCCAGCGGCTACGCAACAACCGGGGCGCGATGATCGGTCTGGGGATCATCGCGCTGCTGGCAATCATGGCGTTGTTCGCGCCGCTGCTCGCTCCCGAGGAACCCAATGCGATGATCCCGGGCGATGTCCTGCAGCAGCCGAGCGCCGAGTATCCAATGGGCACCGACCAGTTTGGGCGCGACATTCTGTCGCGCATCATCTTCGGGGCACGGCTCTCGCTCCAGGTGGGCTTTGTTGCGGTCGGGATCGCCTCGGTAATCGGGATCACGCTCGGGATGATCGCCGGATATTACGGGCGCTGGATCGACGGCGGCATCGGGATCCTGATCGACATCATGCTGGCCTTCCCCGGCATTCTGCTGGCGCTGGCCATCGTCGCTGTCCTCGGCCCGAACCTGATCAACTTGATGATAGCGGTCGGGATCGCTTCCGTACCGACCTACGCGCGCTTGATCCGTGGCGCGGTCTTGTCGGCGCGCGAACTGACGTATGTGGAAGCAGCGCGAGTTGTCGGCGCGCGGGATCACACGATCATGTTCCGGCACATCATGCCGAATGTCATCGCTCCGGCAATCGTGCTGGCGACGCTGGGCATTGGGCAGGCGATCCTGATCGGCGCGGCGATCTCGTTCTTGGGACTCGGCGCGAAGCCGCCGACGGCGGAGTGGGGCGCGATGCTCAGCTCCGGCCGCAACTTCCTCCAGCAAGCCTGGTGGATCACGCTCTTCCCCGGTTTGGCGATCATGATCACCGTCCTGTCGATCAACCTGCTCGGCGACGGGTTGCGGGACGCACTCGATCCGCGCTTGCGGAATTGATGCACGAGCCGGTCGTGTACAGGTGTCATCCGATGTGGCGGTGGCCTGATATGGCCGTTGGGAACCCGAACCCAAATGCACCCAATCTGGCATCCCGAGCGGAGGCTTTGCGGAGAGAGGGATCTACGAGAGATCGAGTGCCTGATCGGGAACATCGACGCCCAACGACATTGGTTTCAGCAGCACTTCGCGATACGTCAGCTAGATCCCTCTCTCCGCAAAGCCTCCGCTCGGGATGCCAAGGTGGTTGACTGATGAGGTTCACCGATTGGCTATGGCCGCCCACCTAAGCGCGACCGCCTGAAGTAGAGGCGCACTGGTTGACGCCGTTTCTAGAAATGAGAGCCCCATGCAGGACATCCTCGACTATATAGAGGAAAACCGCGAGCGATATATCGAGATGATCCAGACTGCCTGCCAGCAGCCAAGCATCTCGACGCAGAACATCGGCATCCAGGAGATGGCGGAGCTGTGCAGGTCGATGCTGGAGGGCGTTGGCGCGAGGGCCGAGATCATCCCGATCGAGGGCGGCCATCCCGTCGTTCTCGGGGAGATTGACGGGCCGAGCCCGCGGATGCTCAACATCTACAACCACTATGACGTCCAGCCGCCGGAGCCGCTTGACCTGTGGTGGTCCGAACCCTTCGCGGCCGAGGTGCGCGATGGGCGCATCTGGGCGCGGGGCGTGGCCGACAACAAGGGGCATCTGGTGGCCCGGATCTGCGCCGTCGACGCCTGGCGCAACGTGCGCGGCGAGCTGCCGTTGAACATTCGCTTCATCTATGAAGGCGAAGAGGAGATCGGCAGTACCAACCTCGAGCGCTTTGTCGAGGAGAACAGGGCGCGCATCACGCCCGCCGACGGCTGCATCTGGGAGGGTGGCGGCAAGGATTTCAACGGCCGGGTGCGGCTGTCGTGCGGCTTGAAGGGCATCTGCTACATCGAGCTGGCAGTGACCTGCGCCAACACCGATATGCATTCGAGCCGAGCGACGATCGTGCCGAACCCTGCCTGGCGGCTGGTCTGGGCGCTCAACACATTCAAGGACGCCAATGAGCAGGTCCTGATCGAAGGCTTCTACGACAAGGTGCTGGAGCCGACGGTCGAGGAGCAGAATATCCTCGAGGAGACGCCCTTCGACGAAGCGGAGTTTCTGGAGACCTTCGGCATGGATTCATTCTTGCTCGGCCTAAGCGGTCAGCAGCTGAAGATCAAGGATATGTTCCAACCGACCTGCACGATCTGCGGCATCGAGAGCGGCTTCAACGAGCCGGGCGGACTGAAGACGGTCCTGCCGAACACGGCCTCGGCCAAGATCGACATGCGGCTCGTGCCGGATCAGGATCCGCGCGAGATCTGCGAGCTGGTGCGAGCCCATCTCGACCGGCATGGGTTCGATGACATCTCGGTGAAGCTCCTGGCAGCTGAGCATCCGGCCAAGACTGATCTGGACGCCCCGCTGGTGGGGGCTGTCGCTGAGGCTGTACGCCAGGTTCAGGGGCATGAACCGGTGATCGTGCCGATCACGCCGGGCAGCGGTCCGATGTACGCCCTGTGTCAGGCCATCGACATTCCATCGGTCAGCGGGCCGGGTGGCGGCAATCCGGACTCGAAGATCCACGCTCCGAACGAGAACATGTACGTCGAGGACTACATCAACGGGATCAAGGGCATGGCGGTGTTGTTCGAGGAGTTTGCGAAGGTGTAGTGCGGTTGGCACCGGACTGGAACCAGGAACGGTTCCGCGCCGCAGGCGAGTCCGCCTCTGGGTATCGCATGCCTTAGGCTGTCATCCCGACTGAAGGCTTTGCGGAATGGAGGGATCCCAACGTCAAATGAGCGCATGGATTCAGGTCCGTAGAAAGCTCTGTTCAAGTGACAGCTGCTTGCCAGTTGCATTGAAGAGAGCCTCCTCACTCGATTCGCCTCTATGTTTTCGCCTCGTTGGGATCCCTCCACTCCGCAAAGCCTCCGGTCGGGATGACGTGGCCTTGGGGGTATCTACAAGACCTTCGGGCTGAGAGTGGCCGAAGGGATGGCAACGCATCGCGTTGTCGGTACAGGCGTTGGGCATACAGGGGAACTGAGATGAGAGCACAAGGGAGGGAGCGACAATGACGGTCGCAATCAAGAGCAGACAGATCATTGATGGAACCGGAGCGAGCCCGATTCGGGACGGGGTGGTGCTGGTCGAGAACGGCCGGATAGTGGACGTCGGCCGGGAGGCGGACCTCGGGATTCCGGACGGGGCCGAGGTGGTCGACCTCGGTGACGATACGATTCTGCCGGGGCTGGTCGACCCGCATACGCACATGACGATCAATCCCGGAAAACGCGGGCTGCTCGGGCAGCTGGAAGGGTTGAGAGAGCTCGATGCCCAGCAAGGCGCGCGGGCGGCGAGCAATCTGCGGCTGGATCTGAAGTCGGGTATCACGACGCAACGCGTCATCGCCGAGGTCAACTGGAACGACATCGGCCTGCGCAACGCCATCGAGGATGGCTGGGTGCCGGGGCCGCGGATGCTCTGCGCCACACGCGGCATCACCTCGTCGCACGGTCATGGCGCGCCGAGCTGGATGTTCGATGGTGTCGAGAACATCCGTAAAGCGGTGCGTGACAATCTCCAGATGGGGGCTGATTTCATCAAGATCCTGGTCCTCGACCGAACGCCGACGATGGCCAGCTACTCCTTCGAGGAGATCCAGGTCGCGGTGGAGGAAGCACACCGGGCCGGGAGGCTGATCACCGCGCACGCCGGCGCGAATCCGGGCACATCGCTGCGGCTGTGTCTCGAAGCCGGTGTCGATTCGGTCGAACACGCGATACCGGTAAGCGACGAGCAGATCGACCTGTATCTTGAAACCGACACGGCCTTCGTGCGGACCTTCACGATCGGTTTCCAGACTGCGACGGATTGGGACTGGTTTGCGGGCAAGGACATCGAAGGACGCGTCAACGTCATGCGGCAGATCGTCAAGGACACGGTCGAAAACCCGCCGGAGCCCAACGATTTCGCCGACTACTACAAGCTCGGCGTGACATTGCAGGAGCGCGTTAAGAACACCTATGACGTCGTCGTTCCGATGTTCAACAAGGCGGTCGAGAAGGGCGTGCGCTGGACTGTTGGCATGGACAGCATGCACGGTCTGATCGGCTACGAGATCGGTTCGCTGGTCGAGTGGGGCCTGTCACCGATGGAAGCGATCATGGGCTCGACCAAGCAGGCTGCCGAGGTCTGTGGCGTCGACGACGATTGCGGAACGCTCGAGAAGGGCAAACGGGCCGACATCATCTCGGTAGACGGCGACCTGATGGAGGATATCTGGGCAATCGCGCGGGTGAACTTCATCATGAAGGAAGGCGAGCGGCTGGATCACATTTCGGTGTTCTAGGGCGTGCATGGGTGACAATTGCGATCAGCGATCGCAGGAACTGGCATCCCGAGGCTCACTTCGGGATGCCAAGATGGGGCAAGTAGCCAGCCTGGTCGCAGGCCTGCCGGCGCACAAAGAGTTGGAAAGGACCGTGCCATGCGCATCGCATACATAGGACCAAAACAGCGGGAGGCGGCGCTGCAGGCGTTCGTGAGCCCTGGGGTGACGGTCGAAGCGCGGCCGCATGGCAAGGGACCGCGCAGCATCGAGTCGATGTGGGAGGAATACCTCTCGGTGCCCGGCATGATGGAGGCAGTGGTCGAGCTCGAGGAAGAGGGCTTCGATGCGATCATTCCGGGCTGCTTCGGGGATCCGGGCATCGATGGCGCGCGCGAGCTCGTTTCGATTCCGGTGCTCGGTCCCGGCGCGACGGCGATGGCGGTGGCATCGAATATCGGGCACCGCTTCAGCATCGTGACGGTGCTCGAGAATGTCATTCGACCGCTTGAGAACCTGGCGCTGGTGTCCGGCTATGCGCCGAAGCTGGCATCGGTGCGGCAGATCGGCATTCCGGTCCTAGAATTGAACGATAACCCGGACTTCACCTTTGCGCGGCTTACCGACGTCAGCCGGGATGTTGTCGAGCATGACCGTGCGGATGTGCTGATTCTCGGTTGCGGGACGCTCTCCTTTCGCGCGGCAGAGCTGCAGGAGGCAGTAGGCGTGCCGGTCCTGAATCCACTCCAAGTAACGCTGCGGATGGCTGAACTTCTGGTCGGTTGCGGCTTGAGTCACAGCAAGCTGTCGCACCCGACCCCGCCGAAGCTGGCTGCGGCGGTTATGAATTGAGCGAGTGTGTTTGCTCCGAGGCTCAGCAGTAACGCTCTTGGTACCTCGATCTGTAGATTTCTGCGCCGTGTGCTGGCAGTGGAGATCTCGGGCTGTCAGCCCAGTCTGCTACGAGTACAATCTGCGGGTTGAAGTTGCGGGAATTATGGGGAGTCGGGCATAGCGGCACGGCTACAACGGTCGCGAGACCAGCGCGCGCACCGAGACCAGGCCATTGGGGACTGTGACGCGGCAGCATATCTAGCGCGTTCACGGTGGGCGGCCGGGACACAATTCAAAACGATTTCGTCGTATCGGGGAAGATAGAAGACTTGAAGATCTTTGATTCACATGTGCATTTTCCATGGGGTGAGGACCGCGATGCGGTCGAGGTGACCGATGAGCTGGTCGAGCGGGCGCGGGCGGCTAATGTCGCGCATCTGTGTCTGCTGGGGTCGCGTTTCGGCGATTACAACGCGCGGGTGCAGGTTGCGCTCGAACGCTATCCGGAGATGCTCTTCGGGCTTTACGGGGTCGATCTCGACAACGAGGGGCCGGAGCATATCCATGAGGCGGCGGCGCGGGGTTATCGAGGTCTGAAGGTGATCCTGCCGACGAAGCGCTATGACCACCCCGACTATTTCCCGATCTTCGAGGCGGCGGAGGAGAACAACTTCGTCTGCCTTTTCCACACCGGCGTCATCGGCGGCGGCTTCGACTACCGGGTGCGCGACCCGTTCGACCCGGAGATTATCAAGGCCGTGCGGCAGCGCGAGGAGTCGCGGGCTGGGCAGGGCATGTCGTCGGCGCACATGGAGCCGATCGCGCTGGATACGCTGGCGTTTACCTTCCCATTTCTGAAGATCATCGGGGCGCATTTGGGCATTGGCTATTACGATATCGCCGCGCACATCGCTCGCTGGCGGCGTAACGTCTTCTTCGACATCTCCGGCGGCGAGATGGTCCGGCGGCACATTATCGAACGCAAGCTGATTCCGTCCGAGATCTCGCACTTCAAGCTGCTCTACGGCTCCGACAACAACGACCGCTTCGAGGATGAAATCCGCGACTGGGAGACGATGTTCGACATGCTGCGGCTGGATGAGGAAGCGCGCGAGCGCATCTTCTACGGCAATGCCGCGCGCTTGTTCGGCGTCATTCCGGTCGATGATCCGGGCTACGTCGCCCCTGAGCCCCTGAGCGATCCCCGCCCCGAGCCTGCCGGAGCCGCGACCGGCGACGAGGACGACTAGCGTCCCGCGCGATCGCCGGTAGGTGCGGCGGATGAGTAGGTGATAGGGGATAGGTTTTAGGGTCTAGCAGATGTCGTGGGCCCGCCTTTTCCCTCGTCTTCTTCCGCAGGTACAACAAGGGGATCGAGAGCATGACAATCGAACAGAATGAACGGGCCAGTGTGCTGAGTGGCCGGCGGGTGGCGGTGCTCGGCTGCGGGATCATGGGCGAGGCGATGATCGCCTCGATGTTGCAAGGCGAGCTGGTTGGGCCGGAGCAGATCGTCGGCGCGGAGCCGGCGGACTGGCGGCGGAACGAGCTGGCCAACCGCTATGAATTCGTGCTGACGGCTGAGAACGCGGCCGCGGTTCAGGACGCCGATGTCGTACTGCTGACGGTGAAGCCGCAGTCGCTGGACGATGTCTTCGCCGATCTGCGCGGGACGTTGCGCGCGGGCCAGGTGGTTGTCTCGATTGCAGCCGGGGCGACGTTGAGCCGCCTGCTGGATGGGCTGGGGCATACGCAGATTGTCCGGGCGATGCCGAACACGCCGTCGCAGATTGGCCAGGGCATGACCGTCTGGATGGCGACGCCGGAGGTGACCGACGAGCAGAGCGCGATGGTTGCGGCGGTGCTCAGCGCGATGGGCAAGGCTGTGCGGGTCAAGGACGAGAACGAGGTCGATATGGCGACCGCGCTCTCCGGCACCGGCCCGGCCTACATCTTCATGATGATGGAGGCGCTGATCGACGCCGGGGTGCATCTCGGCTTCTCGCGGCATATCGCCGAGGAGCTGGTGTTGCAGACGATTCTCGGGTCGGTGCTCTTTGCGCGGGACTCCGAGCTGCATCCGGCGGAGCTCCGCAATATGGTGACCTCGCCGGGCGGGACGACCGCCAACGCGCTCTATCATATGGAAAAGGGCGGTCTGCGAACCGTAGTAGCGCGGGCCGTCTGGGCGGCCTACGAGCGCACCGTTGAGCTGGGTGCAGGCGACAAGACGCCGACCGCGCCACGGGAGTTCGGGCGGTCGGAGAGTCTGGATGATTAGGGGATAGGTAACAGGTAACAGGGAATAGGGAAACAGCCGCTCCCGCCCCTGTCCCCTCCCTCGAAACCGAGAGAGAGGCATCCGGTTGATCATCTTGAGTCTTCGACGACATAGCCAAAGTTTCGACAAGATCCCCTCCCTCGGTTTCGAAGGAGGGGGCGGGGGAGGGAGCCTCTCGATGAACGACATGGAACGCTATGGCCGGATTCTCCTGACGATTGCCGTGTTGGGGTTGTTTCTGACGATTGTGGCGAGCATGATCGCCGGGCGATTTCTGACGCCGACGCTGATCGTTGTGGCGGTGTTCGGTGTGGCGGGCTTTGTGATGATGCGGCGGGGGCAACGCGCCTGATTGGGCCGCACAGACGATTCCTATTGCAGCGGGAGCGGTGACTGGAGCCAGGCCGGGGCCGCGCTGATTTCTATCTCGACAACCCATTTGACCCACTCGAAGCCGCGGTAGCCGGGGGCGATCAGGCGGACGGGCGCGCCGTGGCCCGCGCTAAGCGCCACGCCACTGCTGTGGGTGCCGAGCAGGAGCTTGCCGGCTTCGCTGAGCGGGAAGCGGCGGCGGTAGCCGGTGGCGGAGGTGACGAGGATGCTGCGGGCGTCATTGGCGGGATGCGCCTGGGCGAGGACGGTTGCCAGCGGCACGCCCCGCCAGTCCTGCTCGGTGAACCAGCCGCCGGTGCAGTCGAGGATGGCGCGAGTCGTTGTCGCGGGCATTGCTGCGAGGTCTGGCAGCGCCAGCTCCAGCTCATGGTCGACAAGGCCGTGGATGCGTAGCTGCCAGGTGGCGGGGTCGATGCGCTGGCGGGCATCGGTGAACCAGTTGGTGGTTGGGTAGCCGTTGCCGGAGAAGCTGCCCTCCTCACGGGAGCCGGTGAAGCGGCGGTTGATGCCGGGGAGCTCTGCCGCGCGCGTGATGCGCTCGTGTCCCTGCCAGAGGGCGAGGCCGGCGACGCTCAGCCCGGCGTAGCGCAGGGCGGCGCGGCGGCTGGCGAAATCGGGGCGGAGGAGGCGCGGCCAGCGGTGAGCGGCGTGGATGACGAAGAAGGGGATCAGCAGGAGCGCCAGCAGGATGTGGACGCCGAGCCCGGTCAAGCCGCCGATGCCGGGCAGCCGCAGGCCGGGGAACCCAACCGTCGCCCAGAGGATGCCGCTGGCGAGCGTGCCGACGAAGACGATGGTCAGGAGCGCCGCCAGAGCGGTCAGCGGGGTCAGGCCGTGGCGCTGATAGGCGCGCAGGACGATCCTCCACTTCCAGAGGATCAGGACGGCGAGGGCGAGCCCGCCGATGCGGTGAATCCAGAAGAGCCATGCGCCATCCGGCTGGCCCACCAGCAGGCTGAGCACGCCGCTGGCGAACTCGACCACGACGATGGCGAAGATGGCGAGGTTGGTGGCGCGGGAGGTCATGGGGAGGGGCCAGGGGGTAGGTTGTAGGGTATGGCAGTCAAGCCGCTCCCTCCCCTGTCCCCTCCCTCGAAACCGAAGGAGGGGCATCCGGTTGACAAATGAGAGCTTCCGGGATGCCCGAACACGTTTTGACAGAATCCCCCTCCCTCGAATTCGAGGGAGGGGGCAGGGGAGGGAGCGGCTGTTCCCTCAACGCTGCGCAAGTGCTCCCTAATGCCGCCTCGAAACGCTGCCGTTGCTGTTCTGGATGGTCGCCGGGGCGTCGCAGCCGGGGCTGACGTCGGTGCACCAGCCGCGGGCCTGGAGCTCTTCGACGCCGAGGCGGCGGAGGAGGACTTCGAACTCGGTGCCGTCGTTTTCGGGATGGTACTCGAAGATGGCGCGCTCGAAGTACTGGCTGACGTAGCCGGTTGCCGGGTCGGTGAACTCCTCGCTGAGCGGCAGGCCGAAGAGGGCCAGCGATTCGCGGTAGGTAACGCCCTCGTCGCCGAACTCCAGACCGGAGGCCTGCCAGTAGTGGAGGAAGCGGCCGCAGAGTGTGTGGCCGGTTTCACCGAACATCAGGCAGCCTTCCGGGGGCTGGATGAAGTTGACCGGGTGGAAGGGCGTCGTGTCGAGCAGGTTGGCGCGTTCGGCGGCGGTGAAGCCGAGGCGGCCGATGAGCACTTCGTAGGGTGTGCCGGCGAGGTCGGAGTGGTGCTCGAAGCGCTGGCGTTCGAGGTACTGGACGCGGAGCGGCGCGCCGAGGTCCGGGTTGAGCTCGCCGTACTCGCTGGTCAAGGGATAGCCGAAGACGGGTAGGCCGCCGCTGCCGTCCCAGAAGCTCAGGAACTCGGTTTCCAGCGGGTGCTGCGTCTCATCGAAGAAGCGGTAGCTGTCGGAGTCGTCGGCCGTGCGTTCCTGGGGGCGGGTTGGGAGGACATCGGCGACGGTTGTCGCGTAGATGTCGTCACCACTGCCGGGGTCAAACTGCCAGGCGATCTTGCCGTTGTTGACGTTGGCGTATTCGTGGACCTCGCCGGGCGCGCCGCCGACGTGGAAGCGCGCGCCGCTGGCGATGTCGTAGCCCCAGATCTCGATGCGGCCGCGTTCGCTCTCGAAGTAGCGGAAGTCCTCGTAGAAGATGATGCCGTCCTCGATCGTCGGGCAGCCGCCGCCTTCGAGGAGCAGCGTTTCGGTCTCGGTCGGCAGGTCGAAGAGGAAGAGCTGGCGGTTGACCGACCAGGCGATGACGTTCTGGTCGATGTCGTAGTCATCGCGCAGGCCGCGGGCGTCGTCGGCGAAGCCCTGGCCGACCTCGTAGTAGCGGCCGGTCAGGATGTCGTAGGCGCGCAGGCGGAATTCGGCAGAGTTGACGGTGACCGGATTGAACTCGGACCAGACGACCTTGTTGTCGTCGGCGCGGGGCAGGTCGATCTCCCAGCCGGCCTGGGTGCTGGCGATCTCGACCGGCTCGTCGTCGCTGAACATCTCTTTCATCCAGAGCGTTTCGCCGGTGCTGGTGATCTCGACCCAGACGACGATGCCGTTGGTGACGGCGGGGCGGGTTTCGTTGTTTTCGGTGGCCGAGATGACGAACTCCTCGCCGCTGGCCAGCCGCTTGCCGGCGATGTCGCCCCGGCAGCCGTCGCAGCCGAAGTCCTCCTCGGCCCAGATGGCGACGCCCTGGTCGACGTCGGGATAGAGGCGGTCGTGGTCGCCCTCGGAGATCTCGAACTCCTCGCCGGTCTCGAGGTCCGCGCCGAAGATCTGGAAATGGTCGTGGGTGCGTTCCTCGCGGCCGCGGCCATCGAGCCAGACGACGTAGCGGCCGTCGGTGCGGGGGACGTACTGGTTGCCGGGCGGCTCCCAGGTGTAGGTGGGGCCGGCGGTGGCGGGCTGCGGGACGAGGGAAAAGGGATGAGGAATGAGCGCAACAGCCAGGATCAGGCTAACAACTATCAAGCGGTGCAAGCGGTTCTCCTTCGAGGAGTCGGGGCCGACGGTAATCAGAAGTGATTTTAGACGATGGAGTTATTGGGGAAGGGGGTAGGTGAGAGGGAACAGGTGACAGGGAACAGGGAACAGGGAATAGGGAATAGGGAATAGGGAAGCAGCCCGGGGGCAAGGGGCCCGATTCGGAAGCACTAGTGCTCTGTTACTCATGAAGTGAAGGGGTTATCCAACCTCACCAGGCAACTCAACCGTAACGAAACTGTCATTTCGAGAGG
>JAUIIK010000253.1 GCA_030431755.1 Chloroflexia bacterium | reverse complement strand
TACGCCTCAATGCCAGCTTTGTCGATCAGTTGGCGGGTCAGTTCGGCATGTCCAACGTGCTCGTTGGCGTGGGTCGCCGTGTTGAGTAGCACCGCCCAGCCATTCATTGGGCCACGGCGCGGGTGGACATAATCGTTTTCGAGGTCTTCAATCGTCAGGGCGCTCAGCACAGCATAGATTTCCGGCTTGAGCTGATCCCACTCGTGCTGGAGCTCCTCGTCCGAATCACCCGTTGCGACGAACTCGGCATCTCGATCGCGGTTGTCCGGTGCGTCGCCGAGCGTCGAGAGGATGCCCTGGCGGAGATTGCCCCGGATATGGGTGTTGAGAATCCAGAGGCTATTCGTCTCTTCCGGGATGGGCCTCCAGTTCAATCCATTCGCGTCGAGCCCCTGGGAAGCCGCAACGATCCGGTCGACAGCGCCAGCTATCTGGTCGAAATAGGTCTGAACGTCTGGATTCATGATGCTCCTCTTCGAGGAGTAGGGAATAGGCAACAGGGAACAGGTAACAGGGAAGCAGCCAAACTCCCGATCCCCGGCCTTCCTACAAACTACAACCTACGAACTACCAACTTCTTTCCCCCCAGGGCTCCAGCTTGGAGCTCCAGAAGCGCTTGCCGTCGCCGATGTCGATCCACTCGCCGTCGGGGATCGCGTTGATCGCGGCGGTGACGCCGGGGTCGTTGACCTGTTCGATCTCGAAGCGCTCGCCGAAGGCTTTCGGGGCCACCTCGATCAGCTCATCGACCGACCAGCGGTGGTTGGCGCGCAGCGTCTTGATGACCTTGGGCTGCGACATCAGCGTCATGTTGTAGCCGAAGGAGCCGAAGAGGTGCCCGTTGATGTCGGCTGCTTCTTCGGAGGCCAGGAAAGCAACCAACGGCGCGACGTTGTCCGGGTCACGCTCGGTGCCGACGGCCAGCTCGCTCGGCAGCTTGCCGGTGTCAGCGACGGCTTCGACGGCGCGCGGGATCGAGTCGATCATGCGGGTCGAGCCGCTCGGCAGGATCGCGTTGGCCGTCACCCCGCCATAGCGGTTGAGCGAATTGGCGAGCACCAGCGTCAGGCCGATGATCCCGCCCTTGGCGGCGGCGTAGTTCGGCTGGCCCGGAGCGCCGAAGGCGGAGTTGGAGGACATGTTGATGATTCTGCCGCCCTCACGCCGCTCGCGGAAGTGGACAGCAGCCCACTTCGACATGTTGTAAGCGCCCTTGAGGTGGACGTCGATGACGGCGTCCCACTCCTCTTCAGCCATATTGAAGATCATGCGGTCGCGCAGAATACCGGCGACGTGGACAAGGATGTCGAGCTTGCCGAAACTGTCGACGGCCTGTTGGACCATCGCCTCGGCGGCTTCGTAGTCGGTAACGGAGTCGGTGTTGGCGATTGCCGTACCGCCGGCGGCGGTGATCTCGTCGGCGACCTGCTGGGCGACCGAGGTGTCCTCGCCCTCGCCCGTCAGCGCCGCGCCGAGATCGTTGACGACAACCGACGCGCCTTCCTGCGCCAGCAGCAGCGCGACGCCGCGGCCGATGCCGCGCCCGCCTCCGGTGACGATTGCGGATTTTCCATCAAGCATTCCCATTGTTGTGTTCCTCGCTCCCCATCGCTGGACGGCTTGCTTTGGTGTTTTCGTAGGGGTGGGGCTCGTCCCCACCCGTGTTGATCATCGAGCCCCGTAACCGGGTGGGGACGAGCCCCACCCCTACGAGGTTCGGATTAATCCTTCGCGTCGTAATAGAGATCGCGCGTCCAGAGTTCGACGCCCTCGGCGAGGTCGTCCCAACCGCCGGCGTCCTGCAATTGCTGGGTGATGCTCTGAGGACGTGTCATGCGGTCGGCCGTGCCCTGGATCGGAGGCACGACATGGTCGCCCGAGAATTCCGGCATGAAGCGCGCAAGCTCCTGGGGTGTCCAACGCTTGTCGGACTGGTAGACGTCGCCCAGCTCCCAGGAGGAGTGAATCGATACGTCGTAACCGCGCACGCTGAAGAAATGTCCGTTGACGTTTGCGGCGGCATCGGTCGCGAGGTAGGCGACGAAGGGCGCGACGTTGGCGGGATTGCCCATATCGGTGTCGTCTTCTTCGGCGATCTCGCTCGGCAGGCGTCCGGTCTCCTCCTTGATGGCCTGCGCGCGCGGGGTCGAGTCGATCATCCGGGTGGCGGCGTAGGGCAGGATCGCGTTGGCCGTTACCCCGCCATAGCGGTTCATCGAGTTAGCCAGGACTGCCGTCAGCCCGAGGATGCCGTACTTGGCAGCGGCGTAGTTCGGCTGGCCGGCCGCGCCCCATGCAGAGCTGGAGGAGAAATTGATGAAGCGGCCGCCTTCGCGGCGTTCCCGGAAATGCACCGATGCCCATTTGCAGGTGTTGTAGGTGCCTTTGAGGTGGACGTCGATAACGGCGTCCCACTCTTCTTCGCTCATGTTGAAGATCATGCGGTCGCGGAGGATGCCGGCGACGTTGACGAGGATGTCGAGCTTGCCGTAGTTGTCGACGGCCTGCTGGACCATCGCCTCGGCGGCCTCATAGTCGG
>JAUIIK010000252.1 GCA_030431755.1 Chloroflexia bacterium | reverse complement strand
GGATCGGGTAAAATGTACGAATTTGAGGATGTCGAAGAACTCAAGACAACAGTCAGATCTCGACTCACTGACGACATAGCAGATGAAGCCAATCGTTGTTTTGAAGATCGGTCGGTCCGAGGCCGGACGTCGCTCGGCCCAGGCCCACACTGGCTCGCTGGTTGGTTCGGACGAGGTCGCCGACGCCGTCATGCGGCAGTACGGCGTCATCCGCGTCAACAGCCTCGACGAGATGACCGAGACGCTGGCCGCCTTCTACACTGACCGCCTGCCGAGTGACACCGGCGTTGGCGCGATCTACGTCTCCGGTGGCGCTGCCGGTCTCGTTTCCGACCTCAGCGCCGATTTCGGTATCGACCTGCCCGACCTCGCGCCGCAGACGATTGAGCGGCTCGAAGCAGTCATCCCCGAGTACGGCACCGTCGGTAACCCGCTCGACACGACCGGCCAGGCCGGCGCGATTCCCGAGTTGATGCGCGGCGCGATAGAAGGCATGGCCGAGGACCCCAGCATCCACACGATCGTCTACGGCCAGGCCTACCCGACCATCGTCGACCTCGACACCCCGGCCGGCGAGGTCATGCGAGTGGCCCACGAAAAGTATCCCGACAAGGTCTTCCTGGCCGTCTCGCTGGTACCCGGCGAGATTGCTACCCAGCGCCGCCGCGACACTGGCGGACCACCGCACGAGCCCGTTACCAACTGGGGCGGTGTGCCCTTCCTCCAGGGCGTCGAGAACGGACTCCGCGCCGTCGCCCATCTCAATAACTACGCAAGCTACCTCCGCAACCGCTCCCCGAACGGCCGCGTCGCTGGAGATAGCGCCGTCGCCGAGATGGCGCGCGAGCTGGTCCGGGCTTCCGAGGGCAAGCCGCTCGTCGAACGCACGGCGAAGCACCTGCTAACGATGTACGGCATCACAACGACGCCCGAACAACTGGCAACGACGGCTGATGAAGCGGTCGCGGCTGCTAATGAGATCGGCTACCCGGTCGTCCTCAAGATCGAGTCACCCGATATCACCCACAAAACCGACGCCGGCGGCGTCCTGCTCAACATTTCCGATGACGCCGCCGTCCGTGCCGGCTTCGACGAGATCATGGCGAATGCGCGCAGCTACAACCCCGATGCCGACCTCGCCGGTGTGCTTGTCCAGCAGATGGCGCAGCCCGGTGGCCGGGAGATGATCGTCGGCATGACCCGCGATCCCGACTTCGGCCCCGCCGTTGCCGTCGGTCTCGGCGGCGTCTTCGTCGAGGTCTTGAAGGACGTCGCCCTCGGCGTCCCACCGCTGACCGACACCGCTGCCCGCGACATGCTCGACCGCCTCCAGGGCAAAGCCATCCTCGACGGAACCCGCGGCCAGGGCCCGGCGGATGTCGACGCCGTCGTGGACACTCTCTTGAAGTTCTCGCAGCTCTGTCTCGATTTGCGGGATGACGTGGTCGAGATCGACATCAACCCGCTCTTGGTCTATGAGAATGGGGCGTTGGTGGTGGATTGTTTGGTGGTGCCGGGGTAAGCCCTCACCCCCTAACCCCCTCTCCCAATGCTGGGAGAAGGGGAACCGACCTGGGGAGTTGGGGCAACCGAAGGAGATTTCAGGCTGTTACACCCTTCTCCCAAAACTGGGAGAGGGGCTGGGGGTGAGGGCCTTCCTCCCATGCTATAGTGCGCTGTCTCGATGTGTGCATCGGCTCGGTGGGAGCGACGGACGAAGGGGAGACCGGTATCGCAGCGGTTGGATCGCGGGTCGGTGTGCTCTCGGATGTCCATGGCGAGCTGCGGACGCTCACACGGGCGCTCGAACACTGCCGGGAGACCGGCGTCGAGACGATTGCGCTGCTCGGAGATCTCTTCGACAAGGTCGAGGAAGCTGACCGGTGCGCGGAAGTGCTTGCTGGCTGGCAGGTCGTCGGCGTCTATGGCAACCACGAGCGGGAGATCGCGCTGGCCGCTGCCGCAGGTGAAATCGAGGTTGAGCCATTTACGCTGGATCTGCTCACGGGTTTAGACGAGCAGGTCCGGACCGACGAATATCACCTCGTCCATGAGGCCGAGCCCTGGGGACAGCACGATCCTGTTGCCGCGCTCTTCGAACGCAGCGGCACGAGCAACGGCTATCGTCCCGCCTCCTGGATCACCTTTGCCGGCCACACCCATGTGCGCTCGGCCCGGACACAGAGCGGCCCGCTCGATATCGCCCGCGGCACGCTGCGGCTCTCGGCAATTCGCAACTACCTGATCAATCCGGGCGCGCTGGCCGTTGGGCAATACGCGATTTGGGATCGGGAGGAACATCAGATTACATTCCATCAGCTAGAAGACTGGTAAACGGAGCAGCAGAGGGAGGATTTCATGGGACATCTGGACGGCAAATCCGCCATCGTCACCGGCGCGGGACGTGGCATCGGCAAGGCAGTCGCCAAGCTGCTGGCAGCTGAGGGAGCCGCGGTCGTCGTCAACGACATCGGGGCCGATCTCGCGGGCGAGAGCGGCGACGCATCGATTGCTCAGCAGGTCGTCAACGAGATCGAAGCCGCCGGCGGCACCGCCAGCGCCAACAC
>JAUIIK010000251.1 GCA_030431755.1 Chloroflexia bacterium | reverse complement strand
TCCGCGACCAGCCGGTGTTGACGTCGCGGAAGGGCTCGATGTTGAAGCTCTGCCCCCTGGTGACGCGCGCCATCTCGGCCAGGGCTTGCTGGCGGATCTGCTCCATCTGCTCGAGCGCCAGCACGGTCTGGACGTAGTCGAAGCTGCCGTCGGCGAAGGGCAGCTCGGCGGCCGAGCCGCGCTCGAAGCGGATCCGCTTGAAGCCAGCGGGGTCCGGCAGCGGCTCCGGCGCGAAGTCGCCGAGGAAATCCGGCAGGGTCGCGTAGCGCTCCTGGAAGCCTTTGGCCGCACGCTGGCCGGCCTCGGTCAGCTCGAGCCCGGTGAAGGCGATCTCGGGGAAGCGGCAGGCCAGGAGGATGAGGTTGATGCCGTTGCCACAGCCGATCTCGAGAACGGAGCGGGGCTTCGCCAGCTCGATGGCGCGGATCAGCATGAGCTGGCGAAAGCGGGTGCCGCCGACATCGGTGGCGAAGCAGCGGCGGTCCTGCCAGATCCAGGGGATGAAGTCGTTCTTCGGGAACCGGTCGAGGCTGTAGCGATCGTACTCGGTGCCCGACCAGGATCTCTCGTATTCGTCCAGGATCACCTTCTCGTTGCGCGAGTCACCGGTGAGCCGGCCGAGCAGCTTGCGCCGCAGATACCGCCGGAAGAGCAGGAACTTGCGCCGCCTGGCCTCGCGCAGCCAGGCGCCGGGGTCACGACCCGGCTCGGTGAAGGGCTCGAAGAGCCGCCACAACACCGCGTCATCGACCGCAAGAGGGCTGGCGGCTGCCGGAGTGAGCTGCATCTGGGAGTATCTCCCGCACGAGACTGTGCGCCTGAAAGGCGAAAAAGCGCCCTGCCCCCGGCCCCGATTGGCGGGCACGGACCGGGCCGGTTCACGCCGGTCATTGCCAGGGGGTGCGAGTGTTGGTAGCGCCCTCCCAGCCGAAGCGCAATGGCGCCGAGCCGGGTCACCTCGATGACGCCGCCGCGTGTGTCCGGCATGTTTCCCGATATCGACCCGTGTGACCGAGGGCAGGCTGAGTAGATGGGGTGGATGGCTCCCCCTCCCACCGCGGTGCCATAATGGCGCCGAACACGATTGCAGGGAGCTTGCATCATGACGATCGCCACTGTCGGTCTCGATCTCGCCAAGAGTGTCTTTCAAGTGCACGCAGTCGACGGAGCCGGACGCGTCGTTGCGCGCAAAGCTCTGCGTCGCGGCCAGGTGCTGCCGTTTTTTGCCAAGCTGGCGCCATGTCTCGTTGGAATGGAGGCTTGCGGCACCAGCCACTACTGGGGACGACAATTGAACGAACTTGGCCATGACGTCCGGCTGATGTCGCCAGCCTACGTCAAGCCGTATGTGAAACGCGGCAAGACAGACGCTGGCGATGCCGAGGCGATCTGCGAGGCAGTGACCCGGCCGACCATGCGCTTCGTGCCGATCAAGTCGCCCGACCAGCAAGCAGCTCTGGCATTGCATCGCGCACGCGATCTTCTGGTACGGCAGCGCACGCAGCTCGTGAACATGATCCGCGGTCTGCTGGGTGAGTTCGGCATCACGATCAACCGTGGGCTCCATCATGCGCTCGAGCTGGTGACGCGAATTGCCGATGGCGCGACGATCGAGGTGCCTGCTCTCGCCGCCCGCGTGGTCGCCGCCTTGGCAGGGCAGGTCATGGAACTACAAGGTCGCCTGACGACGCTCGAACGCGAGCTCCTCGCCTGGTTCCGACAGAATGAGGTGGCGCGCAGACTGGAGACCATTCCCGGCATTGGTGTCGTCGGGGCGACCGCGTTCGCCGCTACGGTGACCGATCCGCAGCGCTTCCGTTCCGGCAGGCAGTTCGCCGCATGGCTCGGGCTGACGCCATTGGCCAACTCCAGCGGCGGCAAGGAGCGGATGGGGCGGATCTCGAAGATGGGCGATCCCTATCTGCGACGGCTCATGGTGGTAGGTGCCACCTCGCGCGTCCGCATCGCACGGCGCGCGCCCGAGCGCGAACAGCGACTGGCCGAACTTCTGCAGCGCAAACCAGCCCGCGTAGCAACGGTCGCTCTCGCCAACCGAACAGCGCGGATCGTCTGGGCGTTGATGGCGCGGGGTGGTGTCTACCGGTCGCCCACATCGGCGACGAGCGCTTAGGCCGAAGCTACCCCCAAGAAATCTCGAGGTTGCAAGGACGGTGAGACGTGATGGCGAACCGGTCGGACCGGGGACGAGGACAACCCGCCAAGGTGTCAGGCCCATGAAGCCGCTGAGTAGACTGGGACCTCGTCCGCGGAATCCATCAAGGCCCGCGGTGCTCAGCCACCGCAATCGGAGGCCGAACACAGGACGGTGCCCGACAGCCGCCAACACGCGAATCACCTTGCAATGCGGGAGCCATCCACACAGGACACCGGGGAACCAGGCCTGGACGACCCGCTGCGGCACCATCTTCCCGTCGCAGGTCCGGGCCTCGCCCGGCTCGCCGGTCCAGAGGGTCGGTTGGAAGGGTCCCCGTCGCTCGTCGATCGCCAGCGCCTGATAGGCGTTCTCGATCATGCTCGAGAGCTCCGTGTCGTGGAACTCGACGGACTTGGGACGGGCGAACGCATTGAACCACGGC
>JAUIIK010000250.1 GCA_030431755.1 Chloroflexia bacterium | reverse complement strand
ATGGAGTTATTCGCGGCAAGCTGGTCACCGGCGCAGATCGCGCATCGTTGTGCTCCTCTCGTTGGGCAGCCAGGTCAGAAGATACCACCGTGTCGTAGAGGAACTGGAGAGCGGTCATGGCGAATCACCCGCTGGTTGGAATGTGGAAGCTCGTGCGGATCGACTGGGATCCGGAGCCGGAGGGGATCGACGCCGAGCCAGCGCCAACCGGCGCGCTCGTCTATACGGACGGCGGCTGGATGTCGGAGTCGCTGCTGCTGCCCGGCGCGGGTGGCCCACCCCGCACCGTGATCTATTGCGGAACCTACGAGATCGAAGGCGATCGGGTCATCCATCAGCCGCTCTTTCACCTCAATGAGAGCCAGGTTGGTCAGCGTCTCCCGCGCGGCATCGAGATCGCCGATGATGGTCAGAGCTTCGTGTTGATCGCGACGATCGGCCGTATTCACTGGGAACGGGTGAATAAGTAGCATCCGGCACATAGGCCGCCCTTAAACGCGTAAGCTTCTCTGTTCGTTACAATGCAGGCGTAAGCTATCGGAACGATCTTCTACTCAACATCTTCATCGGTGTGGAGTAGCTGCACCGCGCCTGGCAGCCACGGTTGTCCGGGCGAGACATGGGAAGGCATGGCGGATGAAGCGAGGACGGCTATTACTCGCGCTCGTGACGCTCCTCTCGCTGAGTAGTCTCCTGATCCAACCAGCCGGAGCCGGAGTCTTCGGCGATCCGGCGCTGGAGCCGTTCCAGCGGACCTGGGAGCGGACCGACAAGCCCATCGCCGACGGCGTGACGGCGCGGACCTGGATGTGGGGACCGGAAACCTTCACGCTCAATGGCCGCATCGAACGCTACGATGAATCTCCGGATGGCGAACGCTTCGTCGTCTACTTCGACAAATCCCGGATGGAGATCACCGACCCCAACGCCGACCCGAACTCGATCTGGTACGTCACCAACGGCCTGCTGGCAACCGAGCTGATCACCGGCCGGATGCAGGTCGGCAACAACGCCTTCCTCGACCGGCAGCCGGCCCAGGTCAACGTCGCCGGCGACGCGAACGACCCCAACGGCCCGACCTACGCCACCTTCCTCGAGCTACTCGACGCCGCCGCCCGGCCCGAAGGCTCGGTCGTCATCCAGCGAGTGAGCCGCTTTGGCGCGCTGACCAACGACAGTTCGCTCGATGTCCACGAAGTCGTCGTCGGTTATGTCGATGAGGTTACCAACCACGGCATCGCCCAGCCTTTCTGGGAGTTCATGAACTCCAGCGGCACGGTCTATGAGAACGGCAACTACGTCAATGCCCCGCTCTTCGAGAACGCCTTCTTCGCGACCGGCCGGCCGATCACCGAGGCCTACTGGGCGACAGTCCAGGTCGCCGGTTCGCCGCGCGATGTCCTGATGCAGTGCTTCGAGCGCCGCTGCCTGACCTACACGCCGGGCAACCCGCAAGGCTTCGTTGTCGAGGCCGGTAACGTCGGCCGCCACTACTACGACTGGCGCTACACCGTCCCGACAACTGACTCCTACCCGCCCACGGTCGATCTGCTCTACTCGTCGGACCTCACCGACTGGGGCGCAGACTCTATCGAGAGCGGCGAGTTCTTCGCTGAGGGCGGAACGTACCACGTCATCGCGAACCTCGATGGGACGCCCTTCGTCTATCTGGACAACGAGTCCTACACCGACGTCCGCGTCGATCTTGATGTCCGGCTCGTGAGCGAGGATTTCGTCCTCGGCGACGCCTGCCTCGTGACGCGGGTAGACCCCGTCTCGCTGCTCTACAACTACGAGCTCTGCCTGACCAACGACGGCTTCACCTTCGGCGGCTACGACAACGTCGAAGTCGATGAGTACGTCGAGCTGCTGCCATTTCAACAGCGGCCCGGCTCGACCAACGCGAACGAATGGACCCGGCTCTCGATCATCCACCGTGGTCAGGCGCTCTGGTTCCTGATCAACGACGAGTTGGTCGGCACGGCGTCGCACACCGGTCCGCCGGGAGGCTTCGTCGGTTTCTACGTGATCAACCTGGACTTCTTCGACCCGCTCGAATGGGAGTTCACCAACCTGAACATCTGGTCGGTCGAATAGCCAGCCGCCGTAGAGACGGGGATCGTCTGTGTCTAGGCGCATCAAGGTGAGGCTACTGCCAGTGAGGCGCGCGTCATGTACTGGCAGTGACTCGCCGGGAACTCCACGGCACCATAATTGGCATCCCGACGCAGGAGGGATCTTGTTGCCAGCGTGCCGCATGCCAGCGGGATGAGACGCTGACAACAACGCCGTAGCAACGGGGCACTATGTCTCCGTAACTCCCATGTTGCGCTCGAAGATCCATACTGCGTCGGGATGCCTACTATGGTGTGAGACACTCCTGACGAATACGGTCTGAAGTTGCACCCCAATGTTGCGCTCTGTCGGGATGCTGCTCGCTGTCGCGGCTGTCTACAACCCTGAGATCAGGCAATCTATCGTATCGGTCGCGATCTCCTCGACGAGCGCCTGTTGCTCGTCTGCCGTGCCATTGACGAGCGTGCTAATTTGCTCGACGGTCAGGGCGTCCATCGTATCCGCCGCGCAGACCACGGCACG
>JAUIIK010000130.1 GCA_030431755.1 Chloroflexia bacterium | reverse complement strand
CGGGAGCTATGGCGGGGCCGTCTACAATGCCAGGGGCGCCACCGACGTGGACTCCAGCCAGTTCGATAGCAACTGGGCTCGGATAGAAGCCGGCGCGCTCTACGACACCGTCGGCACAGTCACTGTCACTGAAACCGCCTTCACCGGCAACTCCACCGGCGACGGTCCGGGCGGTGTCTATGCCCAGGCCGGCGCGGTGCGGATCTCAGGTACGGCCACGATTACCCGGAGCCTGTTCAACGGCAACTGGGCCGACAATCAGGGCGGAGCAATCTACTCCGGCGCTGACTTCCTGACCATTACTTCAACAACGTTCAGTGGCAACTACACACTTGAGCACGGCGGCGCAATTCGCACCACTGGCTGGCTCGCCGTTGCCGACTCTACATTCACCGCCAACGACGCCGGAAACGATCAGGGCGAAGCGATCTACAGCCTTGGCACCGGATTGCCGACAATACGCAATACGCTCTTCGCCGAAAACGACCCCGATAGCCTGGGGTCCGAGTGCACTGGTGATATCGACTCTCTTGGCTACAACCTCGACAGCGACGGCAGCTGCACCAGCGAGCCGACAGACGTCCCCAATGGCGATGCCGATCTCGGCCCACTGGCCGACAACGGCGGGCCGACGATGACCCACCTGCCGGGCCTCACCGGCGATGCTGTGGACAACGGTGGCGATTGTCTTACTACCGACCAGCGTAGTTTCCCGCGACCGGTCGGCGACGGCTGCGATATCGGGAGTGTCGAGCTCCGGACCGCAGCCAGCTACGTCCTCTGTGCCAGCTTCTACACCGGACAAGTGACGAGCCCGCTGAACGGCCAGTGTGCCAGTGGCAACTACGAGCTGGATGTCCCGGAAATCTACCCGCTCACCTTCTGCGTCAACCCGTACACAGGCGCTGTGACACTCAGCCAGAGCTGCAACCCGCCGCGCCAGCCACATGTGATGCCGGACGCCGGTGATCTGCTGACCTGCGTCAGCCTCTACACTGGCGCCAATCGCCGGGTGTTCAACACGAGCCAGTGTCTGGCCCACGAGGTGCCAAACTTGATCCCGGCAACGCTATGAGTTGCAGGTGGTGTGGGCTAGATCCAATGGTCCAGTAGCGGATCGACGAGCGCGAAGTAATTGCGGTCGACATCGTAGGGGTGGAGTTCATCTCCACCCGGCTGCGGGATTGATGACAAAACCGGGTGGAGATGAACTCCACCCCTACGATCCGCGAGCGGTTGCCACCCTCAACCCAACTTGGCCTGAACGCTAGTTCAAGAGGCTCGTCCGCCGCCCCTTGTCATCGCGACGCAGCGACACCCTGGTGTGCGCCCGAGATTTCTCTAGCACCTGCCCTGAGCCATGTGCCCATTGAGCGTGAGCGGGCCGAATTGACATGCGTGGATGTCGCTATTCCTATGACATGGTTCTAGATACGGCGCAAGCCGGGGGAGCCGGGCTCGAAGGCGAGCGTGCGGCGGTTGATCAGGATGCTCTGGATTATCCCGATGGCCGCGAGGTTCGTCACCAGTGACGTGCCCCCGAGCGAGATGAAGGGCAACGGCAACCCCGTCACCGGCATCAGCCCCAGATTCATCCCGATGTTGACGAAGGTCTGGAAGACGAGCATGGCGGTGATGCCGGTCGCGACATACTGTCCAAATGTGTCACGGGCGACGCCAACGGCCCGAGTCATGCGATGGTAGAGCAGGAAGAAGCAGAGCAGGAGTGCCAGGCCACCAAAAAAGCCGAACATGCTCATCGCATGGGCGAAGATGAAGTCAGTATCACGCACGCGCAGGAACTGGTACTCGCTTTGAATACCCCCGGTCAGCCCGTTGCCAAACCAGCCACCGGTGCCGATCGTGACGTGCGCTTGAACGATATTGAAGCCTCCACCGAAGTAATCCCGTTCCGGATCGTAGGAGAGCAGCAATCGTTCGCGCTGATAGTCGCGCAAGAGAAAACGCCAGGAGAAGAGCGCCATTGGGATGGCGAGGGCAACGGTTCCGAACAGGTACAGCATACGTGTCCTGGAAACCGCCAGGGTGGTGAACCAGATGACGACGAAGACGATGGATGTGCCGAGATCCGGCTCCACGAATACGAGCGCAAATGGCACGAAGACGATCAGCCCCGAGAGAACGAAGTTGACGAACCTGTCCATCTCGTCATGCCGTTCACTGACAAAAGCAGCCAGTGCGATGACGACGGCAATCTTGGCAACATCCGAGGGTTGGAACGAGATCGGGCCGATGATGATCCAGCGTGTCGCGCCGGCGATCTCGGTGCCGATGAACGGCACGGCCAGGAGCAGTGCGATACATGCGCCATATATAGGAATCGCCAGCGACTTCAGGAAGCGGTAGTTAAGCGACGCCATCAGCGCCATCGCGCCGAAGCCAACGACCGTGTAGAAGGCCTGCCGCGTGACCGGCGAGCCCAGCGTGATCGGCAGCGCGCCGCCGGCGCTCCAGATCGTCACCAATCCGAAGACGGTCAGCACGCCAACGAGAATGACCATGTATGGATCAGCATCGGCCGCCTGCCGCGCTCGCGCGCGTGTCCCGGCAACCTGGGCAATCGACGCCACGTCGCTCGCTACCCCCACTCGGCTCGGTCCGTGGACTCTACGCGCCCACCATCAGCGCCGATTATATCGACTACCGCGCCCGGCAGGAACGCAAGGGTCGCTGCCGCTCACCTCGAGGCGTCGAACTGCACGCCCTCATAGACCTCGTCGAAGGTCAGCTCGATGTCCAGGCCGGGGATCATGATGCGGCTGTTGTGCGACTCCAGCAGCAGGTCGAACTCCCACGGGTCGCCGGTGTCGTCGCGCCAGTGCCGCTCCAGCTTGCGTTCGTCCTGGTGGACGACCAGATAGCAGAGCATCGACGGGATGTTGCGGTAGTAGATCATCTTCTCCCGCCGGTCGGTCGAGGCCGTTGATGGAGAGAGGACTTCGACGAGGAAGATAGGGCGCTTCTTGACGTAGGGATCATCGTCCACAGGATCGCAGACAACCATCACATCCGGGTAATAGATGAAGTCCTCGACCGTCTGGAGCTTGACATCGTTCATGAGGACTCGACAGCCCAGCTCACGTGCCCGCTCACGAAGTCCGGAGGCGATATTGAAGACGATGATCTGATGGCGCTCGCTCGATCCGGCAAGCGCATGGACCTCGCCGGCGACAAACTCGTGCCGCGCGTCGCTCTGCGCCTCGAACGCCAGGTATTCCTCAATCGTCATAAACCAGCAGGTGCGCGGTTGCGCGTTCACGGCCCCGGCTCCCGTCAATCATCGTTGCCTGGCAATGATCTTCAACGGCTCTGAGTATACGGCGCGTGCGAGGGTAGTCAGTCTCGCCGTCATTGACGGTTCCCTAATCGGGCTCGGGAACGGTCCGGCAGCTCAGGACGAGGCGTCGAACTGCACGCCCTCATAGACCTCGTCGAAGGTCAGCTCAATGTCCAGGCTAGGTATCAGGATACGGCTGTTGTGCGACTTCAGCAGCAGGTCGAACTCCCACGGGTCGCCGGTAGCGTCGCGCCAGTGCCGCTCCAGCTTGCGCTCGTCCTGGTGGACGACCAAGTAGCAGAGCATCGATGGCATATTGCGATAGTAGATCATCTTCTCCCGCCGGTCAGTCGATGCCGTTGATGGAGAGAGGACTTCGACGATGAAGGTGGGATGCTTGATGATGAACGGGTCGTCCTCACCATCGCTGCACGTTACGACAATATCTGGGTAGTAGATTATGTCGCGGGCAGCCTGCACCTTGATGTCGCTGGTATGGGTCTCGCACGGGCCGCCACGAAGCGCCTGCCAGAGCCGGGCAGCAATGTTCATTACGATCAACCCGTGGCGTCGTGAAGCGCCGACCATCGCATGCACCTCGCCGGCGACATACTCGTGCCGCAGGTCGCTCTGCTTCTCAAACGCAAGGTATTCGTCAACCGTCATGAACCAGCAGGTGCGCGGTTGCGCGTTCACGGGCTTCGTTCCCATCAATCGTCATCGTTTTGCAGCGAGCGTCGTCAAGGCTGAGTATACGGCGCGTCCGAGCTTAGCCAGCCTCGCCGTAGCGCCACATGCGATAGTGCAACCCGACGTTGCCGGCTTCAACGACGAAGCCCTCCGGATTGCCCGGCGTGTAGGTAAGACAGCGGCGCTCGAAGCACTGCATCAACACATCGCGTGGCGTGCCGCTGACGCTGACGGTCGCCCAGTACGCCTCGGTAAGCGGCCGGCCGGTGGCCAGGATGGGGTCGGCGAAGAGCGGCCCGGCGACGAGACTCCCAGCCTCATAGACCGGTCCATTGGAGGTCATGAACTCCCAGAACGGTCCGGCGATCGCGTGGTTCGTCGTCGCATCGAGCTGGACCGCGATGATTCCATACTCAGCCAACTCGCCGTCTACCGTCACGACTCCGTGGCGGTTGACGCGCTCGTCGATCACCGTGCCGAGTGGACGTGGGCCGACGTCGAGCAGATTCGACTCGTACATCGGGCTGAAGGTCGAGTAGGTCGGAGCATCCGGATCACCGAGATCTCCGGCCACGGGCAGCGCAGCAGGGCCGAAATAGTCGAAGTCCCGGTCGCCGACCTGAATGTTGCCAAGGATCAGTTCAACAACGAGCAAGCCGTTCGTGACGTACCACGGCGAGTCCGGGTCGCCGGTCTCCGGGTGGGTGATCTCCATGCGCGCCTTGTCGAAATACTGCACGACGCGCTCGCCGCCAGGCGACTCGGCGTACGGCTCGTGGACCGGCGGCGTCACCGGTCCCGGCCCCCAGACCCACGTCCGCGACACCGCACCTTCGGCTACCAGGAAGTCTGTCCGCTCCCATACACGCTGGAAGTGCTCATCCTCGCTGGCCCCGGCGCTTACTGCCAGCGGGGGCATGCACAGGAGTAGCGCGACAAGCCAGATGACACCACTCCGACCGGCAAGTTCCCAGCCTTCAACACTTCGTTTCATGCGTCACGTCCCCTCGAAAAATAGCGCCACAGGATTGATTTCCAAAAACGTGTAAGAAACCTTTGCGACGTCGGTCTTACCCCCAGAAAGCACGACGCGCAACTGGAAGGAAAGAACAATGATGCGTCGACAGTTTGGAGCAGACCGTGGCCCGGAGACGAATGAGATGAAGCGAAGGAGTTGGCGAATGCGTACCGGCATTATCATGACCCTGGCTCTTGCGATGTTGCTTGCGACGCCCTTCATGACGGCGGCAAGCCGGGCCAACGATGACTTCATCGTCGGCCAGACGAAGATGCGCGACATGAAGCGGCTGGACCCGCTCATCGTGATCGCGCTCGACAACGGAGACGAAGTCGTCTTCACGCCGATGCCTGACAAGCGCGGCCGCAGTGCCGATGTGCTCGTCTCGGAAGTGCGCTCCGAAGGCCGCGTCGCGACCCGCTCGGTAGAGGGCCTTGACGACGCCAACCCGCTGGAGCTCTTCAACGCGCTGGCGCCGAAGGACACCATGACCCCGGCGCTGCTGATCGATCTCTACGGGGACCGCTCGCAGCTGCGCGAGCAGGGTTGGGCGCGGGATATGGCCATCGCGACCGGTCCGACCTATGCCAGCTGCCCGGCTACCTACTGGATAGACCAGATGGATCACTACTCGGGCATCTTCGGTGATAACGACCCGTTCGAGAGCACCTGGGACGGTCCGAACACGAAGCCGAGCCACTGGGGCGGCGCCAGCAACGCGCCGGCCGACGGCAAGGTCTACTATGACCTGCACGGCCAGGCCAATGATGTGACCGCCTTCTATGGCGCAGTCCTCTACTGTGTCGAGGACTACGATAACGCGAGCACCTGGAACGGCGTCTACGTCGGCAACTATGTGACGTCGCACTTCCGGGTCGCCGGAACCGGCACCTGGTACTACAGCTACCAGCTGCAGCTGAGCGATGTCGGAGACATCTTCGAGCACATCTACAATCCGGGGAACAAATTCTCCCCGAGCGCGACGAAGTATGACTTCCACATCGAGATCGAGACGGCCAAGCCCGCCGATCAGTTCCACATCGGCGCGACCTGGGTCTATGGCGGCCCGACCGACATCAAGCTCGGTTCCTAACCCGCCAAGTCGATCCGACCCACAGGCCCCCTCCGGCGTATGACCGGAGGGGGTCTTTTTCATCGTCCATCCGAGTGTCAAGAAGGCAGCGGCTCAATCGTCGGAACCGCGCCAGGTGCGTCGAAGCGCTTGAGCAGCAGGTCATCCATCGGGATCGCCGTCTCGCCAGTCGCAATGTAGTCGGCGATCAGCACGCCAACGTAGGGCGAGAGCGCAAACCCGTGGCCGGAGAAGCCGCTCGCCATGATGAACCCTTCTACGTGATCGACCGGCCCGAGAATTGGCACGACATCATCCGTCTCAGCCTCCAACCCCGCCCAAACGCGCAGCACCTTGGTCTTCAACAGCTGCGGCCAGATCGCCGACGAGTGGCTGGCGCTGCCGGTGATGCTGTCGTGGCGATTCCGCGCCAGCGGGGAGTCGATGTCCTGATAGACACTGGCCGGCCAGCCACCACCGATGAGATAGCGCCCATTCATCAGCTGCTTGAGACTGATCAGCTTGCTGACACAGCCGATTACTGGATAGAGATCCATCGGCAGCTCCGTCGTCAGGAGCATCTGCGGCGCGCGTGTGTGAATTGGCACGTCGAATCCGGCCATCTTGCAGATCTCCGGGCTCCAGGCGCCGGCCGCATTGACAACCCAGCTCGTCGCGATGACGCCATCTGCCGTCTCGACGCCGGTCACCTTGCCGGAGTCGCTGAGGATACCTGTCGCCGGCGTGCGCTCCAGCACTGTCGCGCCCTCGCGCGCGGCCGCTGCGCCAAAGGCTTTCGTCGTCCAGATCGGGTTGGCGTGACCGTCGGACGCGCAGAAGGCCCCGGCGATGACCTGCTCGCCGACCCCGCCAGCGACCTCGCGTACATCGTCGCCATAGAGCATTTCGATGCCGAGGCCGCGCTCTTGCTGGGCGCGCACCCGTTGCTCCAGCGCCGGCAGATCGGACTCGAACTCGACGAGCGTCAGATGGCCGTGCTGGTGGTAGTCGACATCTGCGCCGAGCTCCTCGGACAGCCCCGGCCACATCGCAATGGCCCGCATGGCAATCGGCAGCTCGCGCGGGTCGCGGCCCTGCTGGCGCACGCCACCGGCGCTCGCGCCCGACGCGGCGCTGGCCAGCTCGCGCGCCTCGAGCAGCACGACATCGAGGCCGCGTTTTGCAAGCTGGTAGGCAATCGAACTGCCCTCGACACCGCCGCCGATGACGACGGCGTCGGCCGATGACGCCTGTGGGTGGTTTCGACTCATTCTAAATGGCCCTCGATATCTACGAATCCGCGCACCTGCAGTCCACTAGTTGAACCGCTCTGGTTCAGGGTGACCGGCATAAGGTAGCATGGAGCGGCTGGTCGCCCATGCGGATATTGTGCGCATCGAGGGTTGCAGCTGCATGCAAGTCGCGGCGGATTGTCTACCCTACCAGCTAGCTACCAGGGGTTTATCGCGTAGCAATGCGGGAAGGTCGATGGAGTATGAGACACGCATGGCGTGTTGTCTCGATAGTGGCGATGGTGCTTGGGGTCGTGGCTTTCGGGCCTGTAAGTCCAGCTCAGGCTGCCGGCGTCGTTGGAACCGGCACGGCCGGGAGCTGTACCGAAGCGGCGCTGGATACAGCCCTCACCGGTGGCGGGGTCGTGACATTCAACTGCGGACCGAACCCGGTGACGATTACGGTCACGTCTGAGAAGCTTCTGCTTGCGAACGCGCTGGTTGACGGCGGGGGCCTGATCACATTGAGCGGCGGCGGTACGAACAGAATTTTCAACGTCGGTATCCCGGGCATCTCGTTCGACCTCAGAAACATCACATTGAGCAATGGCATGGCGTCCGGCACAAACTCCGGCGGGGCGGTCTTCGCCGCGGGTAGTCTCACGGTGATGAACAGCACCTTCATCAACAATTCCGCCTTCAGCGGCGGTGCAATTTTCAGCGGCGGCTCCTCCCTCCTGGTGTTAGATTCGACATTCGACACCAACTCCACAAACGGTGGCGGTGGCGGCGCGATCATCAAAGCGGCCGGTACCGCTACCGTAGCGAGAAACACATTCGTCAATAATCAGGACACAGGCGGCAACGGTGGCGGGGCTATCAGCAACATCACCGGTTTCACATCCCTCATCAATAGCACCTTTACCGGGAACAGCGCGGGGTTCGGTGGCGCATTACTGAACGCAACATCCGGCGCGACGCTAAATGTCAGCAGCAGCACCGTCAGTGACAACTCGGCCAGCACCGATGGAGGCGGGATCTACAACTCCGGTGGCACGACGGTCATCACCGGATCAATCGTTGCCGACAACTCCGCGGCGACTGGCGCGAACTGTTTCGATGACGCAACTCCGGGCACGATTGTCTCCCAAGGATCGAATCTCAGCGACGATGGCTCCTGTCCATTCGTGTCAGCCGGCGACATTCAGAACAGCTCGAATATCGATCTCAATGCGCTAGCTGACAATGGTGGGGCGACCGAGACGATGCTGCCGCAGGCCAGCTCCGATGCCATCGATAATGCCGACTGTGGCCTCCTTGTGTCGGGAGATCAACGCGGCGTCGAGCGCCCCGCCGGAAGTAGCTGCGATATCGGCAGCGTCGAGGTGCTGCAGTCGACGTTCAGTCTCTGTGTCAACTACTACACAGGTGTCGTCTACAGCCCGTTGAACGGCATCTGCAATCCCGGACAGGTCCAGATCGACCCCACCGGCGCGACGTTCTGCATCGATGTCTATACCGGTCGGGTGCTCTATCTGTTCAATCGACCGTGCACCCCACCACGGGTACCGCACGTACTGCCTGACAACGGCGACCTGCTTACCTGCGTGAGCTACTACACCGGCCAGAACCGGCGCGTGTACAACCACAGCCAGTGCACGGCGTATGAAGCGCCGAATACGATTCCGGCGGCGCCGTAGACCCGCCAGCGCCTTCCACGGAAGTGACAAAAAGGGACCGGACGGGCTCCGGTCCCTTTTTGTATGGCGATTCAGCTTCGCATGCTCATTGGGCTAACGCTGTGCCGAGCTAGAAGACCTGGTTCCATGGCTTGAGCGTAATGGAATGAAAGACTCCGGCGGAGTTGAAGGGGTCGGCTGCGATGATCGCGCGGACCTCTTCTTCTGTCTCGGCCTCGTAGACGATGAGCGCGCCGGAGTCGTCTGTGAATGGACCGGCCATGGCAAGCTGCCCCTGCTCTCGGAGCGCCGTCAGGTAGTCGCGGTGGGCTGGACGTGTTTCGGCGATCACGTCCTGGTTGGCGTATTCGATGAAGGCTGCAAACTTCATGGCTCTCTCCCAGTTCTAAACATGCGGCCGACGGGCAGTATAGCGACTCGCCGTACTATCATCGCAAGCCAACGGCGCGTTGACCGGGAGAAGGATTACTATGGCGGACGAACGAGCGACGGACTTCGCAATCATCGGCGGCGGCATCGTCGGCTGTTGTCTGGCCTACGATCTCACGCAACAGGGTCACAGCGTCGCGCTCTTCGACCGGCGGGAGCTGAGCCGCGAGGCGAGCCGGGCATCGGCGGGCATCATCTCCGCGCCGTCGCCGCGGTCCGGCGACACGCTGCCGCTGGCAGAGCGCTCATTCAAACGCTACCCGGAGCTCATCCGCGACATCGAAGCACGGGCCGGGTTCAGCACCGGCTGGCACGCGACGGGCATGACCGCGCTTTCAACCCAGGCCACCGGCGAAGGACGCGCGGCGTTCCTCGACTTCTACCGCGAGCACGGCATCCAGGCGGAGGTGCTCGACCAGCAGTCGTTGCGAGAACAGGAACCGGCCATCCACGAGCAGTTCGTCGCCGGCCTTCACCTGCCGCAGGTAGCTAGCGTCCGGCTCGACCAGGTAAGCCGAGCAATGGCAATCGCCGCTGCGCAAGCTGGAGCGCGCATTCACGAGCACGAAGCTGTCAACGAGATCGAGGTCAGAAATGGCCGCGCCGGCGCGGTCCGGACGGTCAATGGCCGCTATCCCGCCGGGACAGTGATCGTCGCGGCAGGCGCATGGAGCCGCATGTTCGGCGAAATGCTCGACATCGAGATCCCGACGGTCCCAGTGCGCGGACAGATGATGGCGGTGACCGACGTCCGGCCACCGATCAACTCGGTGCTCTCGTACGACGCTGTCTACATCCTGCCGCGCGCTGATGGATCCGTCGCCGCCGGCGCAACCGAGGAACCGGACTCCGGGTTCGATTCGACGGTGACGCCAGAAGGTCTCGCCTGGCTGACCGGCAAAGCAGCGGCGATCGCGCCGGCCTTTGCCAGCGGCAAACTCGCCGCGACCTGGGCCGGGCTACGGCCGGGTACCCTCGACGGCGCGCCGCTCATCGGGCCAGCGCCGCATCTGGACAATGTCTGGATCGTCACCGGGCACTTTCGCGGTGGCGCGCTGCTCGCGCCGGGCACGTCGGAGCTGGTTATCGAGAGCATCGCGAGCGGCGAGGTGCATGCGGCACTCATGCCGTTTGCGCTGGGACGCTAGACCCGCCTTGCATCGTAGGGGTGGAGTTCATCTCCACCCGTTTTCCGGCTTCGATCCCGTTGCCGGATGGAGGTGAGCCTCCCTTCGTGCATCCAGATCGGCGTAGCGCAGGAAGATCACCCCCAAGCTCTTCGCCGCACGCCGCCAAGCGCCCGCGTTTACGAACGTTCCACTTCGAACCTGGCATCCCGAGGAAGGCGTTGCGTTCGAGGGATCTCCGACCGACAGCGCCGCGTTGCGAGGAGGACGGTCACAGCCGCTACCGTGCGGTCGACCGCCGGCTGCTGCACCGGCGGGTGGCACGCTCGCAACAAGATCCCTCGGGCGCAAAGCCATTCTCGGGATGACCAGCTTGGCGCTGTGGCTTCTGCCGCGTGGAGCGGCGTGCCAATGGAGTTCGGGGACCATGCAAGTGAACGGCTTAACTTGATGCGTGAAGGTGGGCCAACCCTACGAGAGTGTCACCGCCACCGCATCTTCAACGGACCAGCCGATTGCTCACTGGATACGCCTAGCGTCGCTCGGTCGCCAGCCGTAGCGCCAGCCCCACCAGCACGAAGCCCGTCACCGCCTCGATTGAGCGCCGCACGCGCGATCGGCGCATGAATGCGCCGGCGCGGTTGAGAGCCAACGCGTAGCCAGTCAGCCAGACGAGCGCCAGTAGGCAGTGGAACAGGCCGAGCGCGAGCAGCGACGTGAAGCCAGCGCCGTCCCCGGCGAACTGTGGAAGCAGGCTGGAGTAGAAGATCGCAACCTTCGGGTTTCCGAGGTTGCTGAGGAGTCCCTGACGATAGGCCGCCAGGTCGCTCGTTCCGCCGCCGACCGACACGGGCGTTGTGCGGCTACCGCCTCGATACTCAGCACGCATCGCACTGTGGAGAGACTGGATGCCGAGGTAAGCGAGGTAGAGCGCGCCGCCGATCTTCAACGCCAGAAATAGCGGCTCTGAAGAGAGCAGGATAGCGGTCAGCCCGGCGCTGGCGACAACCGCCCAGACGAGTAGCCCGGAAACGATGCCGGCCGAAGTGACAAACCCCGACCGGCGATCAACCATCAGTGTGTTGCGGAGTACCAGCGCCATATCCTGCCCCGGCGTGATTGTCACCAGGATGGCGACACCCAGGAACGCCAGCAGGCTGGCAAATTCCATTGGCGGCTAGCGCGGCCCGGCGGCGCGGACCTCGGCGTCGACGTGCTCCGCGTACTGCTTGAAGTTCTCTTTGAAGCGGTTCGCCAGGTTAGCGGCGCGCTCGTCGTAGGCGTCAGGATCATCCCAAGTCGCGCGCGGATCGAGCACCTCGTCCGGCACACCCGCGACGTGGACCGGCACCTGGACGCCGAAGATCGGATCCTCGCGGAACTCACCGCCGGCCAGCTCGCCACTCAAGGCAGCGTTGACCATCGCTCGTGTGTGGGCGATCTTGATGCGCGACCCAGTGCCATAGGGACCACCGGTCCAACCGGTGTTGACGAGCCAGACGCTTGGTTGGTGGCGTTCGATCTTCTCGCGCAGCAGGTCGCCGTAGCGCGTCGGGTGGAGCGTCATGAAAGGCGCGCCGAAGCAGGTCGAGAAGGTCGCCTCCGGCTCGGTCAGGCCGCGTTCGGTGCCGGCCACCTTGGCGGTATAGCCAAGCAGGAAGTAGTAAGAGGCCTGGGCCGGGGTCAGGCGCGCAATCGGGGGCATGACACCGAAGGCGTCGGCGGTCAAGAACATGATGTTGCGCGGGTGGCCGGCCTGACCGCTCGGCGAAGCGTTCGGGATCAGATCGATCGGGTATGCCGCGCGGGTGTTCTCGGTGAGCGAATCGTCGTCGTACTGAATCTCGCGGGTGTCATCATCGAGCACGACGTTCTCGACGATGGTCCGGAAGCTACGGGTTGTCGCGAAGATCTCGGGCTCGGCTTCCTCGGAGAGATTGATCACCTTCGCATAGCAGCCGCCTTCGTAGTTGAAGACGCCAGCGTCGGACCAGCCGTGCTCATCGTCGCCGATCAGTGTGCGGGTTGAGTCGGACGAAAGGGTCGTCTTGCCGGTGCCGGATAGCCCGAAGAAGAGCGCGACATCGCCCTCGTCGCCGACGTTGGCCGAGCAGTGCATCGACATCACGCCATCGAGCGGCAGCTGGTAGTTCATGATCGAGAAGATCGACTTCTTGATCTCGCCGGCGTACTCGGTGCCGCCGACGAGGATCAGGCGCTGCTCGAGATCGACGAGGATGAAGGTCTCCGAAGCCGTCCCGTCGACGGCCGGGTCGGCGAAATAGGAAGGCGCTTGGAGGATCGTGAAGTCTGGCTCCATGTCGGCTAGCTCAGCGCGCTCGGGGCGGATGAACATCGTCCGGGCGAAGAGGCTGTGCCAGGCTTGCTCGGTGATAACGCGGATCGGCATGCGGTATTCGGGATCCGCGCCGACATAGAGATCCTGGACGTAGATATCGTTCTTGCTGAGGTGCGCGGCTACCTTCTTATGGAGCGCGTCGAACTTCTCGCGGTCGATCGGCTGGTTGACCGGCCCCCACCAGATGTTCTCATCGCTCGGCGACTGGCGCACGAAGAACTTGTCCTGTGGCGATCTCCCGGTGTACTTGCCGGTGCTGACCCGGAGCGGGCCGTGGCTGGCGAGAACACCTTCACCGTTATCGAGCGCGAGCTCAACGAGTTGGGGTGGGGTCAGGTTCCAATGGACGGTGGCGGTTGGCTGGAGGCCATGATGCTCCAGCCCGAACCTGCTTTCGGCTTGCTTTTCCGGTGCTTGAATCACGAGGGGTTTCCTCAATCTCTCCTGTCGCCCGACGTCAGATATGAGGCGGCGCGGGCTGTTCAATCGACTCGCAATCTTACCCGACTTTTTCGCATTCTTGGGGGACAATCCACACCAGGTCCATTAGTCCTGATCGACCGCGGGCTGATTGCTGATATGACCATATCGTGATAAGATAGTTACAACGAAATCTGAGTGAGCGCGCACGACAGCGCACACTCTCGAAAGGTTGAATACACATGGACATTCTCAAGAAAGTCGCCCGCTCGGTGCGTGGCTACAACAGCGAAGGTTCACTCCAGTCGTTCTACGGCGCGATCGCTGCCCGCAACCACAATGGTGGCCCGCAGTATCGCGAATCGAAGCGTGACTTCGAAGCCGTGCGCAACGCGAGTGATCGCTACATGCTCTTCTAATCGACGCAACCCGTCGATGAATTTGCCACACAAACTCGGGGCGGCCATGCGGTCGTCCCGAATCCATTTAAGGCCGCCGACCCGCACGGGCCAATTCTTGACGCCCGGCCGCAACGCTGCCATACTTACCGCTGCATGGCGCATTCGTCTAGCGGCCTAGGACACCGCCCTCTCAAGGCGGAGATCACGGGTTCGAATCCCGTATGCGCTACGCCAAGCGGCCCCCGGCGGGGCCGCTTTTTCGTTTCCACGCGCCCCAACCAACGCTCAGCCAAGCCACCTGCCATCCCGCATCACGAAGCGGCCGGGCAGCTCCGCCGGGTTGCGCCAGACTTGGATCGAATCCGGCCTCAGCTGCAGGAAGCAGTAGCCGACCGGGTTCTCCCGCGTGTCGAACCCGGTCGCCGCGGCATGTTGGGCCGCTAGCTCATCATTGCCGGCTATTGGGAATACTTCCACGGGCCCTTCGATGATCAGG
>JAUIIK010000002.1 GCA_030431755.1 Chloroflexia bacterium | reverse complement strand
GGGTGCCAGACATCGCGCCAGCCGCTGCGCATTTCGATGGGGTCATAGCCGACGCAGATTACCAGATCGGCAGCCTGCACAAAGGGTACCAGCACCTTGTCCGCCAGTGGCGACAGTGCCGGTTTGAAACTCGAGTGATCTCCTCCCGGCCCTCCATGAATGACGAAGGCTGTCGGTATCTCGACCATTCTCTCGTCCTCTGGCACAACCCCGACCCCCTCAACATCGAAGAAGATCTCGGTTCCACGAATCTGTGCTTTCAACCCGCTCTCCTCACATACTTCCCAAGTTCACTGCCTTGCCCCGCCCGCTATATCTTGAGCCGGGGATCGAGCGCATCGCGTAGCCCATCGCCTACAAGGTTCGCCGCCATGACGGTAATCGTGATCGCCAGTCCCGGGAACGTCATGATCCACCAGGCTCGACGCATGTGTTGACGCCCCTGGCTAAGAATCGCTCCCCACTCGGGCGTCGGCGGCTGCGCACCCAAACCAAGGAAGCTAAGTGACGCGCCGATCAGGATGGCGCTGGCAATCCCGAGCGTCGATAGGATGAGTATCGGCGTCACGATGTTAGGAAAGACGTGGCGGGCCGTCAGGCGCAGGTTCCCACAACCGATGGATCTGGCGGCCTCGACATAGGCAGCCTCCCGCACCTGCAGCACGCTCGAGCGAACGAGGCGTGCATAGATCGGAATCGATGCGATGCCAACGGCGATCATGGCGTTGAAGAGGCCGGTTCCAAGGATCGCCGCGATCGTAAGCGCCAGGAGTATGCCGGGAAAGGCCATCAGCGCGTCGATGAACCGCATGATGATGCTGTCGATGTAGCGACCGTACATGCCGGCAACGAGTCCGAGCAATGTACCGACGATCGACCCGATTGCGACCGCGATGATACCCATTTGCAGAGAAATGCGGGCGCCATACAGCACCCGGCTAAAGATGTCCCGCCCAATATGGTCCGTCCCCATCAGATGCTCTCGACTTGGCGACTGAAGTGCGTCGCGAGAAACTTCCAGGGGATCGTATGGCGCGAGCACCGGAGCGGCTATCGCGATCAGAATAAGAACCACGAGGACGATGAATCCGATCGTTGCACCGCTGTGATGCACGAGCCGGCGCAAGACTTCGATCCATCTGGACCGGTGCTTTGCCTGCTGGCTTAGCGAAATCGGATCTGTTGCCCGGGCAATCTGCCCGCTCGCAGTCACGTCGTCCAACCTCCGACGGCCTGGGGAGTTACCAAGCTAGTACTTGATCCGGGGATCAACGAACGCATAGGAAATATCCGTGAGGAGATTCACGACCAAGTAGGTCAGGGCCGTGAGAAGAATTGCACCTTGAACGAGAGGAAAATCCTTCGCCAGGATCCCATCGACGATCAGGCGCCCGACGCCCGGGCGCGCGAAGACGGTCTCAACGATGACAGCCCCACTGAGCAGATATCCGAAGTTGATTCCGATCAACGTGATCGTTGGCAGCAAGGCGTTTTGTAGCGCGTGACGCCACATCACGGCACGGTGCGGCAGCCCCTTGGAGCGGGCAGTCTTGATATAGTCTTCCTGAAGCACCTCGACCATGTTGGCCCGCACAAGCCTCGCAATAAGCGCCGCCTGCTGCACGGCGAGAACAAACGCCGGCAGGATCAGTGCGCGGAGTCCATCCGCACCGGTGGCCGGGAACCACGACCGATTGACGGCAAATGCATAAATCAGCAGTAATGCCAGCCAGAAGTTGGGGATTGAAACCCCGAGGAAGCTAATCGTCATCGAGAAGTAGTCGAGCCAGGAATGCTGGTGGTCTGCCGCGATCATACCGAGCGGCACCCCGATCGCGATCGCGATGACCAGCGACGCGAAGGCAAGTTGGAGCGTCTTCGGAAAGACAGCTCGGAACTGGTCGAAGACGGGTTGGCGCGTGCGAATCGACCGGAGGTCACCGGTGAACACATCGCCCAGAAAACGTACATACTGCTGCGGGAGCGGATCGTTCAAACCAAGCTCTTCGCGAATCTGAGACATGCGTTCTGCAGAGGTCCCGGTCTCGGCATACATTGCCTCGACCGGATCTCCGGGGAGCAAGTGAATCATCATGAACACGATCAGGGAGACGATGAACAGCACCGGCACCATCGCCGCAATTCGGCCCAGTAGATACTGCGTCATCATCTCCCCCTAGAAGATCTCGGCCAACTCTCGATGACGTTGGTGCAACTACTCCTCTATGTAGGTGTCGTAGAACCATGGATAGGTACGGAAGTCGCGCCCCATATCCTTGTAGCGCTGTTGGATCGCCATGTTCCGCGGAATACCGAACAGTGGCGCACAGAGCGCGTTTTCCATGATGATCTGCTGGGCCTCACCATAGAATTCGTCCCGCTCCGCGGGGTCCGTCGCCTGCTCACCTTCGTCCAAGACTTCATCGAGGCGTGGATCGTTGTACTTCGTCCAACCGAAACCTTCTTCAATGTTCTTGCTGTGATACAGGTTGGTGAGAATGACCGGGTCGCTGCTGATCCAGCCGATGCTCCGCATGTTCACTTCGTCATTTCGGATGGCTTCGAACGACGCGGCCGTGTCCATCCGCTGCAATACGATCTCAATTCCGACTTCTCGGACCTGAGCTTGAACGAGTTCTGCGTACGGATCATTCGACTCCGTAATCGCCCAGTCAATCGTCAGCGTCTGCCCGTCCTTCTCCCGGATATCGCCGGATCCTCCGGTCCATCCGGCATCCTCAAGCATCTGTGCTGCTGAATCTGCGTCGAAGGCGTAAAACGATTCAACGTCTGCCGAGTATGATGGCGTATTCTCCCAGAGCGGCCCGAAAGCTGGATCGGTGGCCCCGAACATTGCGACATCGACGATGGTCTCTTGGTCGATTGCCGAGATAACGGCCTGACGAACGGCGAGATCATCGGTGGGAGGTCGCGTCGTGCTCATCTGCAGAATCGACGGCACGCCGGGCGACGTTGCCTTACTCACGGAGTAGTTGTCGTCGCCCTCCATGCGGGAGAGGTCGCTATCGGGCAACTGCTCAATGACGTGGACGTCACCGGCTTCCAGCGCGGCGAGGCGTGTCGGATTGTCTGGGAAGAAGCGAATCGTTAGCTCATCCAGGTATGCGGGTCCGGAGTGGTTGAAGATCGATGGCGCCCAGTTGTAGTCCTCATTCTTGATCAGCGTGATGTGATCCGCTTCAACCCACTCCGAAAACTTCATGAAACCCGTACCGACAGGATTCCGCAGGAATCCCTCAGGATCGGCTTCCTGGGCCGTCGGCGATGGAATTCCGAGGAACGCCTGGCTGAGCCCATCAAGGAGCGGGGCAAAAGGCGCACTCAGAATCACCTCGACGCTGTAGTCATCGACAACATTCGCACTGTCATAGGGTCCGATGAGATTTGCGGCAAATCCCGACTGCGTTGCGGGATCGATGACGCGGTCGAGGAACTTTTGGACAGCTTCCGCATTGAATGGCGTGTCATCGTGGAACGTCACGTCATCGCGCAGCGTGAAGGTGTATGTCAGCCCATCGTCAGCGATCTCCCAAGCAGTCGCGAGCCCCGGGACGAAGTCACCGTCGACACTCCGCCAGACGAGCGGATCATAGATATTCATCATGACGGTGTGGGAAACGGCGAATGGGGTCACGGCCGGATCGAGGTTGTCCGGCTCGAGGTTAATGCCCAATGCAATCTGGCCGCCCGACTGGCCCTCACCGGACGAGGAGTCATCCTCTTCAGTCGGTTCCGCGGCGTCGCCCTCCGACTCGCCTGCCGTCGACTCCTGATCTCCAGCGTCACCGGAGTCTTCCGGGGCATCGTCGTCATCGTCACCACCACAAGCCGCGAGCAGCGAAGCGCCAACGGGGACTACTGCCGCTACCAGAATTGAACGCTTAAGAAAGTCACGCCGTGAGGTCATGCCGAAGATGATCTCTGAAAACTGTTCATTCCGATTCATCGTGCCTATCCCCCGATACTTCGAGATGTAGACTCCGCCAGATTTAGGACAGCTTGCTCGCCAATGAACCGACTTGAATCCAACGTCGATCGACGCATGAGCGAGCTTCAGCCAACCTGGAGTCGTGCCTGATTCCCACTTGACTGCCAGCGTAGTAGCGGGATACCATCACTGTCAATAGCCAAGTGGGGCGATTTCAATCACACTTAACCAGTAGCGCGGCTGAATAGTTCTCCGAAGATCTTAGATGCGGAGGCGTTAATTGAATGTCCACGACCTTGAGTTGCGCCTCATTCGCCTGCTGCAGGACTCACCGCGTGCCTCCTACGCACAAATCGCGCGAGAGCTGGGAGTCAGTGAGTCGACTGCGCGCAGACGTGTGGAGAGCTTGATCGAGTCGAAGATTGTCACTCCCGCGATGATCCTCGATATCTCCAAGCTGGGTTACACCACGTCAGCTTTTATCGGGCTCGGCGTCGATCTCGCTCTCATGGATGCTGTTGCCGAACGTTTGGCTGGCTTTCCGGAAGTGACACTTGTTGCGGAAACGACCGGTCGCTATGACCTGATTATCTTCGTTGTCGCACCATCGCTCGACGGGCTAACTCGCTTCGTTCGGGGACACCTGGCTTCGATCGAAGGTGTCCAGGATACGGAGACCTTCGTGACACCGCGTGTCCACAAGATGCTCCGCGACTGGCGTCTGCCAGTCGAAGGCATCCCCCCTGAAGAATCTGAGAATTAACGGAGCTACGAGGACAGCTCCACTGCTCCGTTTCGAAGATCTAACGCATGAAAGGAGTACCGCTATCTGTAGACCGTTAGTCAACATCAACGGAGAGCACGTCGCACTCGGACCACTTGAACGATCCCATAGTCAGACGATAAACGTCTGGCTCAACGACTATTCCATCTTGAGAACGTGGGAACTGCTGCCCAGTCCGCGTATTGTTTCGCAAACTGATCAACTCTGGGACGAATACATCGAAGCTGCCGACGCAGCAACATTCGCAATCTATGAACGCGCGACATGGAACCTGATTGGCTTCGGTGGACTCGCTGGCATCGACCATATCAACAAGACCGCAGAGTTCGGCATTCTAATCGGTGATGCCGACAACCACGGAAGAGGATATGGAACCGAAGCGACACGGCTGATCCTGGACCACGGATTCACGGCACTGGGGCTTCGGAGCATCCTGCTACGGGTGTATGAGTTCAATATCGCAGGCATTCGTGCGTACGAAAAGTCGGGATTCCAACGTGTCGGAGTCTTTCATGATAGCAAGGCGATGGGTGGCAGACGTTGGGATACGATATTCATGGAAGCACTTGCCTGTACCTTTGAAAGCCCTACACTCGCAGAAGTTCTAACCCCCGATGCTCCGCGTACCGAGTCATACTGAAACGCGCGATGCAGGGAAATCGGATTCCCGCGCGTTCAAAATCTGCCTGTCGTGCCTCCGATCCCGATCGACCACTGACGCATGCGACAGCATGCAAGCAGGTTAAGTACGACCTGAATTGAAGATCTCAGTACCGAGCCTCGGCGCATGGGGTTGATACTGTGCTGCCAATCATCACCGTACTGATACATCCGTCCCTTGAATTCCCTGCAAGCACTCATGAGCATCGAGCAATTGAGCCGCCTGGAGGTGTATCGGTTCCCGCATGGAGAAAACACGGGTAATCTGACGCCTCCCAAGGTCAGCAAAATAGGTCGGCGTTTAGTGCGATCGCCCAAGTGTCGACGCATGGTGTATTAGAGGCCAGACGAAAGCCTAGTGACAAATAGGAGAAGGACCATGAAGGAAGTCTCGAAGAACTTCGGATCAACAATGGCCGCTAACCCAGCAAGTATGCCAACAGCTGTTGACCGCACCGCCTACCAGGCCGAAGTGGACAGACTGCGGGTGCGGGAGAAGGCGTATAGCCGCGAGGGCGATGCTATCGCGGCGGCACGGCGGCGGTTGCCGATGGTCGAGGTCGACGCGTCGACGCCGGTGATCGGGGCGCAGGGCGAGGTGCCGCTGATGGAGGTCTTCGAGGGGCGGAGCCAGCTCTTCGCGCCGTACATGATGTGGTACGACGGCCAGAGCGCAGCCCACCAGTGCGAGGGCTGCACCTTCAACATCGCCCAGGTGTTGGAGTTGGGCTACCTGCACGCGCGTGACGTCACCTTTGCCGTCTTCTGTGAGGGATCGTTCGAGGAGAGCAACCGCTACCGGGAGTTCATGGGCTGGGAGATGCCCTGGTACGCGGTGCCGTCGGGCTCGGTCGATCGGCTCATCGCCGGGCGGCACTTCGGGATGCGGGTCTGCTACCTGCGCGACGGCGACCGTGTCTTCGAGACCTACTGGACGACCGGGCGCGGCTGCGAGCACATGGGCAGCTCCTACGCGATGCTCGACATGACCGTCTACGGCCGTCAGGAAGCCTGGGAGGATTCACCCGAGGGCTGGCCGCAACCCTTCTTCAACACCGCCTCGGCCCAGATGCGCACCGACGAGAACGGGACACCCGTGCATCGACCCGACGGCAGGCCGATCTCGCAGTGGTCGCGGATCGCCGCCGGCCGCTCCGACGACCTCGGCAACATGACGCGGACCGACTAGGAATCGCCGTCGGACAAGCCCCCGGTCGCGTCCCTCATCGCCGTCTGGTAGGCGGCTTGCAGTTGCTTGCTTGGCCGCGGGGTGTCGGGGTCCGGGCGGGGGATGCCAAGATGCAGTTCCCGCAGCTCGTCCATCATTGCCGCTACTAATTCGGGGCCGCCGTCGCGGAGAAGCGCTGCGCGAACCCGCAGCCGCGGCTCGCCGTCGCGGTGCGCAAGGCCCCAGTTGCCGAGCGCGACCATGATCGGCAGCACCTGGATACCCGCCTCGGTGAGCGAGTATGTCACGCGTTGCCCGCGGCGGGCGTCGTCGCGGGACAGCAGCCCGGCCGCCACCAGCTGCTTGAGACGGCTGGCAAGGATATTCGTGGCGATGCCCTCCTCCGAGTGCGCGATGAGCTCGCGGAAGTGGCGGCGATTGCCGAACATGATGTCGCGCAATACGATGAGCGACCAGGGATCGCCGAGCACTTCGACGGCGGCGTTAATCGCGCATCCTGAGCGCGGTGATGGATCCATACCTCCCTCTCTAAGTGCTTGCATTTTGCAATCACTTTTTCTATCATGCGTCAAGAGAGTTGTAGCGACAGAAGGAGAGCGCTATGCAGGATGATTCGAAGGATCTCGGGCTACCAGCAGCCGTCACCAGAGGTTCTCGATGCGGCCTACGCCCCCGACCCGCACGCTTCGTCCAACACTCATCGACACTGCCGACGCTACCCCAGGCCACGCGGATCAACAAGCCCGGACACGCGCCGGAGGTTCTCGCATAATGCGTCCACTTCGCTATTCCATCAACGTCACACTGGACGGCTGCTGCGATCATCGGGCAGGTCAGGTAGATGAAGAACTGCATCGCTTCTGGGCTGAGCGCCTGGCAGGAGCCGATGCCTTGCTCTATGGCCGGACAACCTACGAGATGATGGAGGCAGCATGGCGGCCGACGGCGGCGGGAGAGTGGCCCGACTGGATGGCGGATTGGATGGAACCCTTCGCCCGGTCGATCGACGCGGCCAGGAAGTACGTCGTGTCGAGCACCCTGGAGCGAGTCGATTGGAACACGGAGCTGGTGCGCGGAGATCTGGGGATGGCCGTTCAAGAGCTCAAGAAGGAATCGGGCAACGGACTGCTGGTGGGCGGCGTGACGCTGCCGCTGGCGTTGGCGGAGCTGGGCCTGATCGATGAGTACGAGTTCGTGGTGCATCCACGCATAGCGGGCCATGGGCCGACGTTGTTCGCGGGGCTGTCCACGTATGTCAACTTGCAGCTCGTGAGCCGGCAGGAGTTCGACTCGGGAGCGATAGCGCTTCGGTATGAGACGAGCAGGTAGTCATCGGGCTCGAAGATAGCGAACGCCGAACACCCACCGACACCGCTGCGCTACCCGGTGCTGCATGAATCAATAGGCCCGGACAGGAGACCATCGCCACGACACACCGATTGCGCGTAATCCTCTCTCGGGAGGACTTGCGCGCGTCGCGCCGTTCGGACGTGGTTTCCCCTCAACAAGAACAGATGACAAGTTCCGGCTATTCAACCTGTAGGAGGTCGCATGTCTCAGGTACGTGTACACAACTTCTCGATCTCGCTCGACGGCTTCGGCACCGGCGAAGGGCTCACACTGGAAGCGCCCTTCGGTCACGCCGGTGAGCGGCTGCACGAGTGGATGGTCGCCACCCGCTTCTTCCACACGATGACCGGCGAAACCGGAGGCAGCGCCGGTGTCGACAACGTGTTCGCCGAGCGCCACGAGCCCGGTATCGGGGCAGAGATCATGGGCCGGGGCAAGTTCGGCCCGCCGCAGCAAGGCCCCTGGACCGATATCGGCACCGACGCGGAATGGCGCGGCTGGTGGGGGCCGAACCCGCCCTTCCACACCCCGGTATTCGTGCTCACCCACTACCCGCGTCCATCAATCGAGATGGAGGGCGGCACGACATTCCACTTCGTCGACGCCAGCCCGCAGGAGGCGCTCGAGCTTGCCCGCGAAGCGGCCGGCGATCTCGATGTGCGTATCGGCGGCGGCCCGACAATCGTCCGCGACTTCCTCGCCGCCGACCTGATCGACTATCTCCACATCGTGCAGGCGCCGCTCCTGCTCGGCCGCGGCGTCCGCCTCTGGGACGGCCTCGAAGGCATCGAGGAGCGCTTCGATGTCGAGGTCATTTCATCACCACGCGGTGTCACGCACATCACGATGACACGCCGCCAGGGTGAGTGACAAGCAACTGCCCACCAAAGAGGGAACACGTGTGCGGGAACGTAGCGGCACGTCCAGACCGGCTAATCGCCTGAGGTATCTCTCCGACGACCGGCAACCAGCGTGATCACAAGCGGGCGTAGCACGGAGGAGCCTTCCTCCGCCTCCACGAATTCGCGCAGATCCCGCAGGAAGCGCTCACGTTTGGCCGGTTCCAGCTCGTAGGTGTTGGAGTACGAGCGCACGAGGGCCAGGTAGGCGTCGACATCGTAGCGCTGGTCCCAACGGTAGCGCCACAACCGCACGTCGTCGAACAGCTCACTCGCGCGCAGCTCCACCGCAATCGGCGGTTCGACGGTTTCGGGATCGGGTCCAGGGTGGTAGGTCGTCTGATCGGGCCAGTAACGCGCATACAGCGGTTGCGAGCGCTCGAAGTAGCCGCGGTCGGACTCGTCGCGGACCTGGATCGTGTCGACAACCGCAAAGACGCCATCAGCCTTGAGCAACGCGTACGGCTTGGCTGTGCGCGCCTCAGCTTCGATCCAATGGTAGGCCGTCGCGGAAAACACGAGATCCCAGGCGCCATCGGGCAGCGGCGCACGCTCGAACGCCGCGTTTACCACGGAGAGCGCGGGCTGCGCGCCGAACTTCTGCGCGAGGAATGCGGCAAGCCGCGGCCCGAGCTCCACCGCCGTCACCTGCGCGCCGCGCTCGAGCAACGCACGTGTTGCCTGCCCCGTTCCCGGTCCGACCTCAACAACGGCAGGCTGCCCCCGCTGCCCATCGTCGAGGTATGCCCACAGATCATCGAACAGAGCGCTCGGATACGCGGGCCGCGCACGCTCGTAGTTCTCCGGATCCCAGTCGAAGAGGCTCTCACGCTGCATCAGGAACTCCTCGATGAATTGCCGACATACGTGGCGCGTCAATGTCCAGTAGGAGTAGAGTGTCGGCGACGCATTCTCCGCACGCACGGATGGTCACGTCCAGCATCTTTATAGTGCACTGCGCTTGGAATCTCCACGCGCCGAAATGGTAGGTTGTCCAACCCTGCGGAGAGGAATGGCTCGGATGGGGGCATGGCCGCAGCCGCGATGATGTCGCCCGGGTTGTCCGGCGAGGCTCAACAACGCGCAGCTGGAGTGGCGAGGGGCAAAACGACGGTGAAATCGTCGCAGGTACGGGCCGCAGTTGATGCGGCGGTTTCAATTGCTTCAGAATTTGGCCTTCGGGCCGACGATTCGGTCGTGCTGCAAAACTCGAACCGACTCCTGTTGCGCCTGACACCCTGCGACCTCGTTGCGCGAATCGTGACGGTGGAGCATCAAGCCAAGGCAGAATTTGAAGTCGAGGTCGCGCTGCAACTCGCTGCAATCGGCTCCTCGGTGGTGGCGCTAGAACCTCGAGTCGAGCCCAGTGTCTATGTGCGTGACGGCTTCGCAATCAACCTCTGGACCTACGTCGCACAAGTCCAGAACCCGGGACCGTCGTCAGCCCGCTACGCCAATGCGCTCACGCAGCTCCATGCGGGGCTGCGAACGCTCAAGGTCACAGCGCCACACTTCACCGACCGGGTCGCGGAGGCTCAAGCGCTGGTTGGAAATCCCAGTATCACGCCGGCGCTCGCTGATGCCGACCGTGAGCTTCTCCAGAACACCTTGCTAAACATGCGAACGTCGATCGCCAGCCGTTGCGCGAGAGAGCAGCTGCTACACGGTGAGCCACACCCCGGCAATGTACTCAACAGCGCGAACGGGCTGCTGTTCCTGGACTTCGAGACATGTTGCCGGGGACCAATAGAGTTCGACATCGCACACATGCCCGTAGAGGTAAGCGCGCACTATCCGGGCGTCGATCCGGCACTGCTTGATGAGTGCCGGATACTCGTCCTCGCGATGGTCGCCGCGTGGCGCTGGGATCGCAATGACCAGTATCCGCAGGGACACCAGATGGGGCAGGAGTTACTCAGCCAGATACGGGCAACGTTGGCCTGACACGAACGCATGTCCTGGCCGCCCATCCCGAACCCTTCACCACGGCAAGATCTACTGTAAGTCTTGGAATGCACGCAGGCATTGTCATCTCGATCAGCAGGAGAGATCCCAGCCCGACGCCGCTCTTCCGCTCAACTGAGATTTCTCGCCTCGCTCGAAATGACAATAATTGATCTGTGGCTATTCCGCCTGGCGCTCTAAGTGCATTGTCTCTATAGGAGCGCGCACAGCCACAGGATCAAATCACTCAGGTGTCAACGTAGGCCGCGAGGTGCTGGCCGGTCAGAGTAGAGCGGTCGGCGACGAGGTCGGCAGGCGTGCCCTCGAAGACGATCCGGCCGCCATCGTGGCCCGCCCCGGGGCCGAGGTCAATGATCCAGTCGGCGTGGGCCATGACTGCCTGATGGTGCTCGATGACGATGACCGATTTGCCCGCTTCGACCAGCCGGTCGAGCAGGCCGAGGAGTTGCTCGACGTCGGCCAGATGCAAGCCGACGGTCGGCTCGTCGAGGACGTAGATATCGCCCTTCTCACCCATCTGCGTCGCCAGCTTGATGCGCTGCCGCTCGCCGCCGGAGAGTGTCGTCAGCGGCTGGCCGAGCCGCAGATAGCCGAGTCCGACGTCAACGAGCCGCGTCAGGATCTTGTGGGCCTTTGGAATACGCGCCTCGCCCTCGGCGAAGAAGCCCTCGGCCTCAGTCACCGACAGCGCCAGCACCTCGCTGATGTCGCACCCGCCGAGCTTGTACTCCAGCACCGCTGCGTCGAAGCGTTTCCCGTCGCATTCCTCGCAAGGAGTAGCAACGCCGGCCATCATCGCCAGATCCGTCTCGATGACGCCGAGGCCGTTGCAGACCGGGCATGCGCCGTCGGAGTTAAAGCTGAACATCCCCGGCTTCACGCCGTTGGCTTTCGCGAAGGCCTTGCGGATCGGATCGAGCAGCCCGGTGTAGGTGGCCGGGTTACTGCGCTGAGAGCCGCGGATCGCTGCCTGGTCAATCGCAACGACATCGTCTCGTCCGGAGACGGAGCCAGCAATCAACGAACTCTTGCCAGAGCCCGCGACGCCGGTCACGACACAGAGGACCCCGAGCGGAATATCAACGTCGACATCCCGCAGGTTGTTCGTCGTCGCGCCACGCACCTCCAGAGCATCCGACGCCTTCCGCACCGCGGACTTCAGCGCGGCGCGGTCATCGAGATGCTTTCCAGTCAGCGTGTCGCTTGCTCGTAGACCGTCGATGCCGCCCTCGAAGACGATCTCGCCACCGTCGCTACCAGCCCGCGGACCAAGGTCGACGACGTAGTCGGCGATTGCGACCGTCTCCGGCTCATGCTCGACAACCAGGACGGTGTTGCCCTTGTCCCGCAGCTGGAGCAACAGGTTGTTCATCCGCTCGACATCGTGCGGGTGCAGCCCGATGGTCGGCTCATCGAAGACGTAGGTAACGTCGGTCAGCGGCGACCCGAGGTGCCGGATCATCTTCGTGCGCTGTGCCTCGCCACCCGAGAGCGTCCCAGACGAGCGGTCGAGACTGAGGTAGCCGAGGCCGATCTCGACGAAGGAATCGAGCGTGTCCCGCAGCTTCGCCAGCAGCGGCGCGACTGACGGCTCGTCCAGCTCGCGCACCCACCCGGCGAGGTCGCTGATCTGCATCGCGCAGGCGTCGGCGATGCTGATGCCGTCGATCTTCGACGAGCGCGCCGCCGGGCTGAGCCGGGTGCCGTCGCAAGCAGGGCAGGCGGTGAAGGTCACGGCCCGGTCGACGAAGCGCCGGATGTGCGGTTGCAACGCCTCGCGCTCCTTCGACAGCATCGACTTCTCGATCTTCGGAATCAGCCCTTCATAGGTCAGATTGGTGCCATCGATTTTGATCCGGGTCGGCTCCTTGTAGAGGAGATCGTCGCGCTCGCGCTTGGTAAAGTCGCGGAGCGGCTTGTCCGGATCGAAGTACCCGCAACCGCGGAAGATCCGGCCATACCAGCCATCCATGCTGTAGCCGGGGATCGTCAGCGCGCCCTCGTTGAGCGACTTGCTGTCGTCGTAGAGCTGGGAGAAATCGAAGCCGGAAACCCGGCCCAACCCCTCGCATTCCGGGCACATGCCGCCGGTGCGCGAGAACTTCACCGTTTCGGTCTTGCGGTTGCCACGTTCGACCGTGATCGCCCCGCTTGCCCGCACCGAGGCGACGTTAAAGGAAAAGGCCTGCGGCGAGCCGATATGCGGCCGGCCGAGCCGGCTGAAGAGAATCCGTAGCATCGCGTTGACGTCGGTCGCCGTGCCGACAGTCGAACGGGCATCGGCGGCCATCGGTTCCTGGTCGACGATGATCGCGGTCGTCAGCCCTTCGAGCAGATCCACCTCAGGCCGTGGCAGCGACGGCATGAACCCCTGGATGAAAGCGCTGTAGGTCTCGTTCAGCAGCCGCTGCGACTCGGCCGCGATCGTTCCAAAGACCAGCGAACTCTTGCCCGAGCCGGAGACGCCGGTAAAGACCGTCAATCGCCGCTTCGGAATCGCGATGCTGACATCTAGCAGGTTGTTCACCCGCGCCCCGACCACCCGAATCAGGTCGTAGCTGTCGGCGGTGTGCGGTGCGGCCGCGGGGATTTTGGTCTTCGTAAACGCGGTCATTGTGTCTCCATCTCGTCCGAGGAACCGCGTTGGCGGTTTGCGTTCGGATGTTTGGCTCGATACATCCGGCGATCAATTGTACGTACATCCTGGGCTACATGATCTGCGGAGGCACCCAGCTGTCATCCCGATCCCCTCCACTCCGCAAAGCCGGAGCCTGCCCTGAGCGGAGCCGAGGGGATCGGGATGACAGCGAAGCGAAACAGGCAGCGCTACCCCTGCCAGGTCAGCTGCGTCAGCTGGATCAGGTTGCCGCAGGTATCGTCGAGCTGGGCGATGATCGAGGCGGTGACGTCGGTTGGCGGCATCGTGAATTCACCGCCGGCGGCCGTGATGCGCTCGTAGTCGGCCTGGATATCGTCAGTGTAGAAGTTGGCCGCCGGCTGGCTCTGGTCGAACATGGCCTGCTGGTAGGTTCTCGCGGCCTCATTGTCGTTGAGCGCCAATTGCAGCTCGGCGCCGTCCGGTTCCTCAGGCGATGCCACCGTCAGCCAGCGATAGGGACCGTTGCTGAAATCGGCCTTCTTCACGAACCCCAGCACGTCGGTATAGAAACGCAGAGCCTGATCCTGATCAGCCACATAGATGCTAGTCAGCTTGATCTTCACGTTCGATCTCCTTTCTCATCGTCCGAGCCGCTTCTGGCTCGTTAACTCTCTGACGAATCGGAATGGGAGAGTGTGACAGGAGGATGACGAACGGACGATCTGTGTCAGCGTTGTTCATTGAGACAGACCGTCCGTTGTGGCAGGCAGCCCAACTCCATAGGGCTGATACCCCATCGCGGCGATGGGCCAGTGGGCCGTGAACGTGGAGACGCGCGCTATGCCTTGACGGTAGGACGGCAGGTAAGGATGGTGAAGCCGGCGTCGAACGTCTGCGTGTCGACAAGCTCGAGATCTACCCGCGCGCCATCCCCAAAAAGCCGGGCGCCGCTGCCACGGACGACCGGGTAGACCCAGAATCGGAACTCGTCGATCAGGTCGTGCTCCAGTAGGGTGCGGGCCAGTTCGCCACAACCGTACATGACGATTGCCTGCCCCGGCTCCTCCTTAATCCTGGCGACCTCCGCCGGGATATTGTCTTTGAGCAGCGTCGCATTCCACTCCAAGGGCCCGCTCAACGTCGTCGACGCGACGTATTTCGGCATGCTGTTGATGCGCTCAGTGCTGCCCTCTTCACCGGGTCCATCGTCGGCCGCAGAGCGCGTTGGCCAGACCTGGGCGAAGATCTCGTAAGTCTCGCGGCCGAGCAACAGCGCGTCCGCTTCGTACAGGAGATCGCGAGCGTAGCGACCGCGTTCCTGACTCGCCGCCGGGTCCTGATTCTGAGCGGACCAATCCAGGGGTTGGATGACACCGTCGAGCGTTACATAGGTCGACACAATCAACTTTCGCATCGTCTTCACTCCGACTGCTATCAATCGTCTCTCCAACATGCGATTGTGATCGGGGAACCGGGCGCAGTCTTGTATGGAAACGACAGCTAGCCAAGCCATTCGGCGTTGATGAGATGCCCCGGCGTCTGTCCGAGCCAACGCCTCATTGACCGCGTGAGGTGTGGCTGATCGTAGTAGCCCGCTTCGTGAACGACATCAAGGATCAATGCGCCCTGCTGGAGGAGGTCCAGCGCGTGGCGAGCGCGTTCGATTTGCTTGATGGTGTTGTGAGTCAGGCCGATTGCCTGGACAAAGCGGCGCTGCACGGTACGTCTGGAGATGTCGGCCGCGCACCCCGCAAGCGCGGCTTCGACAACCGGCTCGCGCACGAGTCGCCCAGTTCGCATCAACTGGTCAACGAACCTGTCGGCTGTCGCATACTCGGGAAGCTTCCACTCCGCGCCTGCGAACCGGAACGTGCCGTTGGCTGTAACCGGCAGGTTCACCGCACGATCAACGAGCGCATTGACGGGCAGCTGCGGAACAAAGCTATCGAGCGTGAAACGGATGCCGAACCACTCGACGCCCTTGGGATACGAGAGTGATGTCGGTATCGTTTCTGGGCCGCGCACCGTCAGCATCGGCAGGGCATCGGCGTTGCGCGTCACGACTATCTCCCAATAGCTGGAGGCCATCGAGACAAACGAACCAGCGTCCTCGCTACGGGCATGCCAGATCTCGGTGACGTGTGGTGACGCAGCTGGCCGCAGTTCCAGAGCAATCGTCATCAGCCCTTCTCTCCAGCGCTGGCGTGGCAAGGGTTCCATCAGTCAACGGCATTGTAGACAGTAGCCATGTGTTGCAAGCTGCCGGAGCCCATAACAGGCTCATGTGAGGATCGTTAATCCGATGATGAGAGGGGCCATGCGTCCAATGAACGAGCAACAGCTGGCGGAGCGCTTCGAGGGCGACCGTGCGCACTTGCATGCCGTGGCCTACCGGCTGCTCGGCTCGGCCAGCGAGGCCGACGACGCGGTCCAGGAAGCCTGGCTGCGGACGCAACGCTCCGACCTGCGCGAAGTCGAGAATCTGAGCGGCTGGCTGACGACTGTCGTGGGGCGGATCTGCCTCGATATGCTGCGATCGCGGAAAGCACGGGGCGAAGAGCCGCTGGAACCAGCGAGCAAGGTCGTCCACGACAGCGCTGATCCCGAGCGCGCTGCCGTGCAAGCGGAAGCCGTCGGGCTAGCCATGCTGGCAGTGCTCCAGCGCCTGGCGCCGGCCGAGCGGATCGCGTTCGTCCTGCACGATGTCTTCGACGTCTCCTTCGAGGAGATTGCGGTAATCGTCGAGCGCTCGCCCGCTGCTGCCCGCCAGCTCGCCAGCCGTGGCCGCCGGCGGGTACAAGGCGCGACGGAGGATGGTCAACCAGTTGACACGGCGCAACATCGGGAGATTGTGGAGGCCTTTCTCAAAGCCTCGCGGACCGGCGACCTCGACGCGCTATTGACCGTGCTCGATCCGGAGGTGACCTTACGCGCCGACGAGACCGCGCTGCGGATGGGCGTGCGGAGCGGCTGGCTGTCGTCGCAGCTTCACGGCGCCGAAGCAGTCGCCGAGCAGTTCAACGACCGCGCCCAGGCCGCGCAGCTGGCCTTGATCGACGGCATCCCGGGCGTGGTCTGGGCCCCCGGCGGCACGCCGCGCGTGCTGTTCGCATTCACCATCCTAAACGGCAGCGTCATGGAGATTCAGCTCGCGGCAAACCCGGAGCGGCTCAGCCGCGCCAATGTCAAGCTGCTGAGATAGGAGGCACTCATCCCGGTTCATGGCCATCTCCAGGAACACGCGCGACAGGGCACGATCCCGTCTATCAGCGCACTGGATTGGCGGTACAAAGGAGGGACGCTACGGACTGCGCACCCCCACCTCCAGCAGATCACCGGCCGGCGGGATGCTCAAGGTGCGCCTTCAGCCGGCGGTAGTCGGCGGTGACGGAACGCTGGGCGAACCAGCCGATGAGTGGGGCGAAGAGGCGCATCAGGCCCTCGGGGCCGCCGTCGATCGTGGCCCGGACACGCGTCCGGCCGGGATCGAGCGGCTCAACCTGACGTGTCACGTGGATCGGGAATGTGCTCTCAATCGAGTCGATCGTGATGCTGCGGCCTGGCTGGAGATCGGTCACCTCGAAACGGGTGATGACCGGGCGGCCGAGGAAGCTGGCGACCTGCTCATATTGCGAGCCTTTGCTGTGCGGCGGTGGGGTCGTGAACTGCGCTGACTTCATGCCGCCTTGCCAGGCTGGATTGTTCTCAAAATTCGCGATGAACTCGAAGACCTCACTCGCGGGCCGTTCGATCTCGATATCTGCCTGCAACCGCATCAGCTACCGTTCCTCTCCCGCGCCAGCCGGGCTTGCGCGTCGGCGGGCTGTTCCAATGCCGGATCGCGGCCAGGGTCGCGGCCCTCGGCGACTGCTGCCAGCCGGCCGAGAAATTGTCGCCAGCCATCGGTGTGGAGCTCCACAGACTCCTCCGGCAGCCGGCTGTGAGTCAGACGCACCAGCGTCCCGCCGTCGCGTCCGGTCAGCTCGACCTCGACCAGCGTGCTGCCCGGCGCGACCGGAATCGCAGCGCCTTCCCAGCCCCAGGTGAACGCAACCCGCCGCGGCGGATCGACCTCGACAAAGCATCCTGAGCAGAATTCGCCCGGTGCGATCTCGAAACGAAAGAGGCCGCCGGGCTGCGGGTCCAGCTCGGCGCTGATACCAAGCCAGCCGGGCAGCAGCGCGGTATCGACGAACATCTGGAAGACTTCTTCCGGCGCGTTCCGGATGAAGACCTCGCGTTCAACGGTCGTTGGGTCGCTCATTGGCCGTCCTCGGATGCCTGGCGGAGCAGATCGAGCCGCGCGCCCCAGAAGTCGTTGAGGAAGGCCCGTAGCTCGGCCAGATTCTCGATATGCGCCCGGTAGAGCCGCCGGTTGCCGTCTGGCCGGACGACGATCAGCTCCGCCTCGCGCAGCACCTTGAGATGCTGCGACGCGGCCGGCCTGCTCAGATCCGTCGCTTCGGCCAGCTCTGTCGAGGTCCACTCGCGGTCCCAGACAAGCTCCAGCATCCGCCGGCGGGCGGGATGGGCGATGGCTCTCAACGCGGGTTCCGGCAGCAACAGCGGTCCCTTCAGCGCCAACCGTGAAACGCACTCCTCGCCCGATGATTAAGCATGTACGCAATTAGATTGTCAAGGTTGAGTGGCACATTGGAAGAATGCGCGACGCAGTCAGGCGCTCAGCCAGCCCTGCGCGACTGCCAGTCGAGGCGGACGCTGAAGCCGGCCGCCAGCAAGCGCTCGAACTGATCGGCCGGAAGTGGCCGGGCGAAGCGATAGCCCTGCCCCAGGCTACACCCGAGCTCCTGGAGCCGGTGAGCGACGACATCGGTCTCGACGCCTTCGGCCACGATCTGCAACTCTAGCGCCCGACCGAGCGAGATGATCGCCTCGACGATCGCCGAGTCCTCGGCCTCGGTGCCGAGCCCGTCGACGAAGGAGCGGTCAACCTTGAGCGTGTCGACCGGGAAACGCTTCAGGTAGCTGAGGCTCGAATAGCCGGTGCCGAAGTCGTCAATCGCCAGCCGCACGCCGAGCTCTTTTAGATGACGCAGCCGGCTATGGGTCGCGCCGGCGTCGGCCATGATGACGCTCTCGGTGATCTCCAGCTGTAGCTGCTGCGGGTCAACGCCAGTCTCGTCGAGCACCGCGGCGATGTCGCGTACCATGTCCGGGTGCTGGATACTCTGCGCCGAGACATTGACATTCAGGATCAGGGGCGCGTCCCGGTAGCTTTCCGTCCAGGCGGCCAGCTGCCGGCAGGCGTGGCCCAATATCCACTGGTCGATCATCCGGACCAGCCCGGCCTCCTCGGCCAGGGGAATGAACGCCCCCGGCGGCAGCTGCCCGCGCGTCGGGTGCTCCCAGCGCACGAGCGCCTCCATCCCGACGACTCGACTCGACTTGATGTCAACGGTCGGCTGATAGTGAGCCCGAAGCTGGCCACGGTCGATGGCTACGCGCAGGCCGGTTTCGAGTTCGAGCCGTTCGAGCATCGTCGCGTTCATGCTGGGGTCGAAGATGACGTAGCCGCTGCGTCCGGCGTCTTTAGCGCGGTACATCGCGACATCGGCGTGGCTCATCAACGTCTCCGGCGTCCCGCTGCCGTGCGTCGCGACCGCGATCCCGACGCTCGCCGTCACGACGATGTCATGCCCGTCAAGGTGGAAATGCATCCGGAGCGCGTTGGTGACTCGCTCCGCCACCAGCGTCACCTCGCGCATGTTTGCGACGCCTTCGAGCAGGATGGTGAACTCGTCGCCGCCGAGCCGCGCGACGGTGTCACCGTCGCGAACGCACTCCAGCAGGCGCGCAGCGACGCCAACGAGCATGCGGTCGCCGAGATCGTGGCCGAGGCTATCGTTGATGAGCTTGAAGCGATCGAGGTCCAGCACGAGCACAGCCACATCGTACTGGGCCTGACGCGCACGCGAGAGCGCATGCTCCAGGCGGTCCTGAAAGAGCGCGCGGTTGGCCAGGCCGGAGAGCGCGTCATGCAACGCCTGGTGCCGCAACTGCTCTTCAAGCCGCTTCTGATCGGTGACGTCGCGCTGAATACTGAGCGCGCAGCGGTGGCCGCGAAACTCGACCAGCGACGCGCTGACCAGCACATGCAGCTGCATGCCGTCCGTATGGCGAATCTCGGCTTCGTGGCCTTGCATCTCCCGCACCAACAGCCGGGCGGCATCCTCCGCGTGGCCATTCACGAAATGGCCCGCCAGGTCACGCAACCCCAGCTCGACGAAGTCGTCATAGGCAATGCCGTAGAGCTCGCAAGCCCGGGGGTTGACATCGAGAACGAGCTCCCGCTCGATGTCGATGATGATGACGGCGTCGCTCGCGCGCTCGAAGAGCTGCCGGTACTCCTGCTCGGAACGGCGTAGCGCCGCCTCCGCCTCCTGGCGCTCGGTGATATCCCGGATGATGATCTGAACGCTGCCATCATCCAGCACCCGCGAGCTCGTCTCGGTCGGCACATAGCCGCCGCCTTTGCTGCGCAGCGAACGCTCGTTGCGCAGCGTCTGCCCGCTCCGCAGTTGTTCCGCGCGCAGCGGGCGCTCAGCCAATTCAGCTGGCTCGAGGAAACTCTCGATATGCCGGCCCATGAATTCCTCCGGCGTGTAGCCGAGCATCTCGCACGCACGGGAATTGACGATCTCGACCCGTCCCTGGTCATTGGTCACGAGAATACCGTCGGCCGCTTGCTCCAGCAGTAAGCGGTACTTCCGCTCGCTATCGCGCAACGCCTGATCGGCGCGCTTGCGCTCGGTGATGTCGAGCAGCGTTCCCACCAACCGGCTTGGACGGCCATCGGCGGCCGATTCGCTGCCAACTTGGAGAAGAATCCAGCGCTCGCTGCCGTCGACATGAATCACGCGATGTTCGACTTCCACCTCTTCACCGGAGCTAACGGCGGAGAAGATGAGCTGCTCGATCCCTTCACGGTCGTCGGGATGCACGGCGTTGAGAAAGAATTGGAGGTCTTCAGCATCTTCGGGCGGTTCGCCGCCGATGATCGTCGACACCTCTTCGGACCAGCTCACCCGGCCGGCCGGGAGCGGCAGCACCCAGCTTCCGAGCTGGGCAACCTGTTGGGCAGCGGTGAGCATGCGCTCGCGGTCATGCAGCCGGGCTTCGGCCGCGCGCCTCGCCCGGCGGTGCCCGGCATCGACGACCTCGCGCTCAATCGCCGGAACCAGCCGGGCCAGATTATCTTTCATGATGTAGTCGGCAGCGCCGGCCCTCATCAAGCCCACCGCCAGCTCCTCGCCGATCGTTCCCGAGACGAGGATCAACGGCAGATCGAGGTCGTACTGCCGTACGGTCTCGATTGCGCGCAGGCTATCGAAGCGGGGCATACTACAGTCGAGGAGCACGACATCCCACGCGGCGTCGACGAGCGCCGCGGTCAGCGCGTCGCCGGTCTCTACCCGCATGCCATAGACGTCATGGCCACTCAACTCGACAGCTCGCTGGATAAGCTCGAAGTCGCGTTCGGAGTCCTCGACGTGGAGAATGCGCAGTGTCTCTACCACCGCTACGCCGAGCCGTTCGCAGGAGCGATGTTGAGCGTTAGCCAATAGCTCCCGATCTGCTGAACAGCCTCGCTGAACGCATCGAAGTCGACGGATTTGCGGATATAGCTATTGGCACGGCGGCTGTAGCAGGCGACGATATCCCGCTCTTCGTCAGAGGAGGTCAGCACGACAACCGGGATGTGCGAGGTTTGCTCGTTGGCGCGGATCTTCTCCAGTACCTGCACGCCGTCAACCTTCGGGAGCTTCAGGTCCAGGAGCACGAGCTTAGGCAGCACGCGTGGCAGGCCCGCATCAGGATCATCGCCAAAGAGCATCGCAAGCGCTTCCGCGCCATCTCGCGCATGCATGACGTTGGTCGCAACAGCACCGCGTTCGAGCGCGAGCATGGCGAGCTCTGCGTCACGCGGATTGTCTTCCACCAGCAGAATCGTCGCGTGCCCGGTCATCATCTATCCATCTCGGTCCGCCAATGAAAAGGTGAAGGTCGCGCCCTCATCGACAGCGCCCTCCGCCCAGATGCCGCCGCCGTGGCGATGAATGATACGCTGTGCCGTCGCCAGACCGATACCGGTGCCTTCGAACTCGTCGGCGGTGTGGAGCCGTTGAAACGGGCCGAAGAGCTTGTCCACATAGTCCATGTCGAAGCCCGCGCCGTTGTCCTGCACGAAATACCGGACGCCGCCTGCTCCAGCAACGCGCCCGAAGCCTATGCGGGCCACGTCCCGCTCGCCGGTGAACTTCCAGGCGTTGCCGAGCAGATTCTCCAGCGCGATCTTCAGCATGCGCTCGTCCGCGTAGACCGTGATCTCGTCTTCAATCTCCCAGACGGCCTGTCGCTCGGGCTCAGTAGCGGCGATGGCCTGGGCGATACCGCGCACGAGCGCGCTCAGATCAACCTCCGCGCGGTTCAGGTTGCCACGCGTTACCCGTGACAGATGTAGCAGGTCGTCGATCAGCTGGCCCATCTCCTGCGCCGCCTCACGGACATGCCGGAGGTAGCGTTGCCCGCGTTCATCGACCGCGCCCGCATAGTCCTCGAGCAGCGCCTGGCTGAAGCCGTCGATGCCGCGTAGCGGAGCGCGCAGGTCGTGCGAGACGGAATAGGCGAAGCTCTCCAGCTCGCGGTTGGCCGCCTCCAGCTCCGCGCTACGCTGCTCTAGCGTCCGCTCGCTCGCTTTGCGGTCGGAGATATCGCGGACAATCGCTGTCACCAACACGCGGTCCTCATGCTCGATTGGGCTGAGGCTGATCTCGACCGGGAATTCCTCGCCATCCTTGCGCTGCCCGAAGAGTTGAAGACCGACGCCCATCGGGCGCGTGCGCGGATCGTCGACATAGCTGGACCGATGCTGGATGTGCGCCTGGTGGAAGCGTTCCGGGAGCAGCTGCTCGACCGGTCGGCCCAGGATCTCCTCGCGCTCGTAGCCAAAGAGCCGCTCGGTCTGCCGGTTGACCCGGATGATCCGTCCATTCGTCTCGACAATGACAACCGCGTCGGGCGCGGACTCGAGCAGCCCCTCGAAATGGGTTGACGCAGCCCGCGCAATCCGCAGCAGGCGAGCCTGCTCGCGCTCGGCCAGCTTGCGCTCGGTAATATCGCGCACGATCGCGGTGACAAACAACTCGTCGCCGTTAGGCGTCGGGCTCAGGCTGATCTCGACCGGGAAGGCGCTGCCGTCCTTACGCTGGGCGTACAGTTCCAGGCCGACGCCCATCGGGCGCATCGCCGGGTCGGCGGCAAAGGCGGCACGGTGACTATCATGCTCGCCGCGCAAGCGTTCCGGGATAAGCCGCTCGACCGGCATGCCGGTCAACTCCTCGGCAGCGTAGCCAAAGAGTTCCGTCGCCACCTGGTTCAACATGACGATCTCGCCGTTGCCGTCAACAACGACGACACCATCGGGCAGCAGATCGAAAAGCGCCCCGAAGCCGAAGTCAACTGGGTCTGGCGACGTATCGGTGAGTCTAGCGGGACTGCCGGTCATCCGTGTGCTACCTACAGACCAGTGCGACGAACATGTTCTCTAGCCAGGGCCGCCTCTCACCGAGACAGCGCGAGCTGAGACAACCGTATGTGCCGTAGAAACGAGTATAGCCAATCGAGACCAGGCGGTGAATGAGCCTAAGCAGGCATCTTGCCCTATAGCACTATTTACTTTGATACTACGTTCCGGCCGTCGGCTCCGAGTCGCTGCCAGTAACGCAATCGGTGGACTAGCCCGCGGGTTGCTCGTGGCGCTCTGCCCAGTGGCGCAGTTCGTCCCAGGCTTGCATCGAGAGGTTCGGACTGGTCAGGATGTCGAGCGCCGTCAGCGTCATGGCCGTCGCGACCTTCATGAACTGGTCGTAGCCGTAGTCCGAGCCGGACGCATCGACGACCTCCTGCGAGTGACCGGGAATCGGCTCGTGACTGATCGCGAAGCCGCCGGTGACTGACGGAACCTTGTAGGAGATATTCCCGAAGTCGGTCGAGTGCATCCCCCGCCCCGCGCGCGGGATGGCGAGATTCAGGCCGACCTCTTCCATATTCTTCTGGTAGGCCGCGCCGATGACATAGCTTGGCCGCATGTCATAGAGTTCGTTGCCCTTCGTCAGCTGCACCTCGCAGCCTGTCATCAGCGCCGCGCCCCGGGCGATGTTCTCCAGCTTCTCGCAGAGCTCCTGGACATAGCCACGACTGGCGGCGCGGACGGAGATGCGCGCGCTGGCGTACTTCGGGACGACGTTGGCGGCCTGCCCGCCATCGGTGATGATGCCGTGGATGCGCGTGTCCATCGTGACATGCTGGCGCAGCGCGTCGATGCCGGTGAAGAGCTTGATGACAGCGTTGAGCGCGTTGACACCGTTGTAGGGATCGTTGGCCGAGTGGGCGGGCTTGCCGAAGTACTCGATGTCGTAGCCGGTCACGGCCAGGCAGGTCCCATCGGGCCACTGCGTCGGCGCGCCGGCGGTGTTGCCGTGGTGATGGATCATCAGGCAGGCGTCGATATCGTCGAACGCGCCATCCTCCATCTCGATGACCTTGCCCGCGCCGCCCTCCTCGGCCGGCGTCCCGAGGACGACGAAGGTGCCGCCAACCTCGTTGATGATCTCAGCCATGCCGATCGCCGAGGCTAGACCGGACGCGCCGATGAGATTATGTCCACAGCCGTGGCCGATGCCCCGCAAGGCGTCGTACTCGGCCAGCACGGCCACCGTTGGGCCCGGCCGGCCACTCCGCAACGTCGCCCGGAAGCCCGTCTCTAGATCGGCGTAGGGCTTCTCGACCTCGAAGCCGACCTCCCGCAGGCTATCGGCGATGAGCTGCGAGGCCATGAACTCCTCGAACTGGTACTCCGGGTTGGTGCGGATCGTCTCGGCGACCTCCAGGATGTGGTCGCGCTCCCGATCGATCGCCGTCTTGATCCTGGCGCGCAACTCCTCTTTCTTGGACTCGGAGATCATCCCAGACATCGCTGCCGCTCACCTTTCCGACACATCAACCTGCTTCTCCCAATTTCCGCCAGCCTAGCACGGCCCAGCCGCTCGCCTACACTTGCGGCATGCATGTCTGGACCACCCTGCCCCGGGCGGAATATGAGGAAACATGACCAACCAGCAGCCGTTTACCTTCTCCGCGATGATCGGCGGAGTCGCAACCGGCGACGAGTTTCTCGCACGCGTACAGCAAGCCGAAGCGCTCGGCTACAACTCGATCTCCCTCGTCGATCACTTCAACCGCACCTTCTCGCCGGTGCCGGCGCTGACGGCTGCCCTGCAAGCCGCGCCATCGATCCGCGCGCTGGCAACGGTCTTCAACAACGACCTCCGCAATCCTGTGCTCTTTGCAAAGGAGATGGCCACAGCGGACCAGCTTGGCGGTGGGCGGCTCGACGTCGGCATCGGCGCAGGCTGGCTCGAACGCGATTACCGGGAGTCCGGCATCGGCTACGACCGGCCGGGCGTCCGGATCGAGCGGCTGGAAGAAGCGCTGCGCATCATGAAGCAGGTCTGGAGCGGCGAGGAGTTCAGTTTCGCTGGCGACCACTACACAATCGAGGGGCACAGTGGCTTCCCCCTACCTGCCCAGCAACCCCATCCTCCTATCTATATAGGAGGCGGCGGCAAGAAGCTGCTCGCCGTCGCCGGACGCCAGGCCGATATCATCGGCATTCATGTCCGCAACAAGCGCGACTGGAGCGACGACCGTCCGGACAACCTGCGGGCGGAGATCGAGCAGAAGCGCGGCTGGATCAAAGAGGCGGCCGGCGGGCGTTTCGAGCAGCTTCGGTTCGCCCTGTTGCTCTTCGCCGCGCGGGTCGTCGATACGGCGACGGAGCGCGATGACGAGTACGCCAGAATCGCCAGCGCCAACAACATGCCGATCGATGCCGCGATCGACTCCCCCTACTTTCTCGTGGGCGCCGCCGGCGAACTGGCCGAGCAGCTCCAGGAGCTACGCGAGACCTTCGACATCAGCCACTTCACAATCGGCGGTAGCGACGTCGACGGGTTCGCGCCGGTGCTGGAGCGTTTGCGCAACGCCTGAGGCAACGCGCCTGGGCTACCCTAGTGCGGTGAGCATTGATTCCGGCGGCAACCAGACCGCCGTCACGCAGCAGATTGGAAACCTGTCTCAATGAGCGACCATCGTCCCTATAGCTTCGCCGCGATGATCCGCGGCGCGGACTCCGGCGCGGAGTTCATCGACACCGTCCAGAGGATCGAGCAACACGGCTACACGACCGCCGCGATGGTCGACCACGTCAACCCGACTTATGCCCCGACGCCGGGGCTGACGGCGGCGGCAATGGTCGCCCCCTCGCTGCGGGTGCTGGCGACGGTCTACGACAACGACTTCCGCAACCCGGTCCTGCTGGCCAAGGAGATCGCCACGATCGACCAGATCACCGGCGGGCGGGTCGACTTCGGCCTCGGCGCGGGCTGGCTCGAACGCGACTACGAGCAGACCGGCATCCAGTACGACCGTCCAGGCATCCGGATCAGCCGGATGGAGGAGGCGCTGGCGATCTACAAGGGCTCCTGGAGCGGTGAAGAGTTCAACTTCGAGGGCGAGCACTACACGGTCAAGGACCACACCGGCTACCCGCTCCCGGTCCAGCAGCCGCATCCGCCGATCTACATCGGTGGCGGCGGCCAGCGCATTCTCGGGATCGCCGGGCGCGAGGCCGACATCATCGGCGTCCATGTCCGCTTCGGGCCCGAAGGCGCGCTCGACAACGCCGATACCTTCCGGGCCGAGATGGAAAAACGCATCGGCTGGATCAAGGATGGCGCGGGCGAGCGCTTCGACCAGATCGAGCTGGCGTTGCTGCTTTTCGCCGCCAAGATCGTCGACTCCGACGAAGCCAGAGCGACGGAAATCCAGAACATCGCCACCAACATCGACGCCTCGGTCGAGGCCGTCGAAGCCTCGCCGTACTTCCAGGTCGGCAGCGAGGACGAGCTCGTTGAGCAGATCGAGAGTCTGCGCGCCACCTTCGGCATCAGCCACTTCACGGTAACGCCCGGCGACGTCGACAGCTTCGCCGCCGTCGTCAAACGCCTACGCTAGCTCCTAAACGGCGTTCATGAGTTGCTGACAAGCTGCCCGGCAGGTGTGACGACATTAAATGTCGGACATATTCCGCCGGGCATGACAGGATCGTCATAGTCAGCGCGTATTGAAACGGCGGCACGGCGCATGAGCATCCTGGAATCTGCCCCGCTCATTGAAGACGTGGAACGTAACCTCGGGCTTTCCGTCACGACGATCGCCCAGGCGCTCGAAGTTGATCGCCGGACGGTCGAACGATGGCGAACCAACGCGAGCCTTCCGCAAGGGAAGACCCGTGAACGGCTGGCGACGCTCGTCGCGTTGCGTGACCGCATCGTGGCGATCATGGGAACACCAGTCGCGGCCCGCACATGGTTGCATGCGCCGAGCGCCTATCTCGGCGGATTCACTCCCGAAGAGGCGCTCAAGGCTGGCCGCATCGATCGCGTACAGGCTGATCTCGACGGGTTTGCCGCTGGCATCTATCTGTAGTGAGGTTGGCGGACCAGAGCCTGCGGGGCTTTCTGAGCGACCTTGAACCCAACACCTTCAACGGACGTGTCTGGCGTGTTCTTTGGCGCGAGCTTGATCCAGTCGATTGGTCGCTCTCACTCCGCACCACCGGCCGCTACCACCGTGGGCTGGATCTGTACGCGAACAACGAAGCCTGGCCAGCGTTGTACACGTCGTCCGAACCGCACATCGCCGTCTGGGAGATGGTTCGGCGGAGCGCCGCCCGCAATCTGCTATATCTCGCCAACAATGTCCTCAGCGAGATCGAGGTAAGTTTGGGACGTGTCTTCGACCTCACAATCGCGCCGACGATGCAACAGATACAGGACCGATTGACTCAACCCGACTTCCAGATCTGTCACCAGATTGCACAGTTTGCGCGCCAGCAGGGCGCAGATGGCATCGTCGTCCCGTCTGCGGCGCTAACTGGCGAAAACATCGTGATTCTCCCGGAAAACTTGCAAGAACCATTGCCGCTCAACGTGCTGGCAAGCTCCGCGATGCCGATTGACCTGAGCCAGTTGGAATAGCTGCACAGGTGTTCGCAACGTCGCGCAAACACGCGGTTGCCGAGAGAGCCATGAGACTCAAACGGCGGCGGCAATGTCGTATCGAGCAAGTGATCCTGTCGATTTCGCGCGCCCCCGATCATCGTCTCAGTAGAGAGGCGCACGGATTGACCGTCACAGGAGAGGACGAATGCGCGTGTTCCGCAATCCACAGGTGAACTTCTACGTTGACGAGGTCGAGGCAACGCTGCAGTTTTACGTTGATGCGTTTGGATTCGAGGAGACCTTTCGCACTCCGGCGGAGGGCAAGATCGACCACGCAGAGCTCCGCCTCGACGGCTTCATTCTCGGCCTGGCAACAAACGCCGCGGCCAGGGACCATCATGGTCTGACGACCGGCGGCGGCAATCCCAGCGCCGAGGTCTGTATCTGGACCGAGGATGTCGACCAGACGTATGCAAAACTGCTCGAACATGGGGCGGAGTCGCTGAGCGCGCCGCACGATTTCCTCAATGGCCGCCTGCGCGCCGCCTGGGTTGCCGACCCGGCTGGCAACCCGGTGCAGATCGTCACCAAGCAACAGTAGCCGGCATACGGGGAGGAGAGCAGGCAACATGGCGAACTATCTGGTCATGATCTACAACAACGAGGCTGCCTGGGCCGACGCCGATCCGTCGGTTGCGGCAGAGGTAAGCCAGCAACACGTCGCGTTCGCCCAGAAACACGGGCACGCCCTGCGCGGCGGCGCGCGTCTCGGAGGCAGCGCCACGGCAACAGCGATCCGGCACACCGGCGAAGGCACAACCTCGCTGACCGATGGCACCTTCGCGGAAACCAAAGAGGTGCTCGCCGGCTACTACGTCATCGAAGCCCGCGACCTGGACGAAGCGCTGGCGATTGCACGCGACGTGCCGGCCAGGTTCGGCGGCGTCGAGGTGCGGCCCATCATCCCTGACTGAGCCGCGTGCAGAACCAGGCGCCGAAAGCAGAGGTCGCCCGCGCCGTAGCCAGGGCCCATAGCGAGGAGTGGGCCTATGTGCTCGCCGCGACGGTGCGGGTGACCCGCGATCTCGATCTAGCCGAGGACTGCGTCCAGGACGCCTACGCCAGGGCGCTCGTCAATTGGCCGGAGAGCGGCATCCCGGCGCGGCCCGGCGCCTGGCTGACCACCGTCGCCCGGAGACGGGCGCTCGAGCAGCAGCGCCGCAGGGCGACGCTGGCCCGCAAGCTACCGCTACTCATCACCGACGATGATCCCTCGCTCCCAGAGCTGGATGACAGCAGCGTGGGCTTCCCCGACGACCGGCTCCGGTTGATCTTCACCTGCTGCCATCCGGCGTTGTCGTCCGACGCTCAACTAGCCCTGACGTTGCGGCTGGTCTGCGGGTTGACAACGGTCGAGGTCGCGCGGGCGTTCCTGGTCAAGGAAGCGACGATGCAAGCCCGGATCACCCGCGCCAAGCGGAAGATCGCCGAGGCGGGCATCCCCTACCGCGTCCCCGGCCCTGATGAGTTGCTGGAACGGGTCGGCGTCGTGCTCGACGCGCTCCACCTGCTCTATTCCTCCGGCTACACCGCCGTCTCCGGCACGCAGCTAATCCGCAGCGACCTCGCGGCGCGCGCGCTTGACCTCGCGACGATGGTGCAGGCGCTGCTACCGGATATCGCCGAGGTCAAGGGTCTGCTGGCGCTCCTGCTGCTGACGGAAGCCCGCCGTCCGGCGCGTGTCTCGGCCGACGGCGAGCTCATCCTGATGGAAGATCAGGACCGGTCACTCTGGGATCATCACGCAATCCAGCGTGGCCAGGAGCTTGTCCGCGAGGCGCTGACGCTCCCACCCAGGGGCCGCACCGGGCGCTACGTGCTCATGGCGTCGATTGCTGCGGTGCATTCGGAAGCGCCAGCCTGGGAGGAGACTGATTGGCGACAGCTCGTCGGGCTCTATGACCTCTTGCTCGAACGCTGGCCGACACCTGTCGTCGCGCTGAACCGGGCCGTGGCGCTCGCGTTCGTCGATGGTCCGGCCGCGGCCCTGGAGACACTCGATCACGTCGCTGGTGATCCCGCGCTCGCAGCCTATCCCTACGCCGCCGCCACCCGCGCAGACCTGTTGCGCCGGCTCGGTCGCACAGCTGAGGCGCTCGACGCCTACCGCGCCGCCCAACGCCTTACAAACAACGTTGCCGAAGTGGACTTCCTCCAGCGCAGGATCGACGCGCTCGAAGCCAGCCAATCCCGCTCTACCTCCCGCTAGTGCCCTGTTACTCATGAAGTAAAGGGATTGTCCCGCCGCGTCAAGCAGCTCAACCGCAACGACATTGCTACTTCGAGCCCTACGACTACGCTCAGGGCAGGCTCGCGAGAAATCTCCGTCGAACACCTGTGAAGCGCTGCACCGAGATTTCTCCCGCTGGTCGAAATGACAAGGTTGATGCTTGATGAGTCGTCCGGGAAGCCGCAGATTGTTGACTAATTCATGTGTCACCGAACACGAGCCACAGGCACTGCGGCAACTAACGCGGACCGTTCGGTCACAGCGCGGTTCACCACGAGCCATAGACAGCCCACATGCTGGTCCGTAGACTCGTCAATTGACTGGGTTTGCGATTGTGCGCCGGCTTCGCTGGAAGGAACGCCCAACGTGTCACTGTTGCGAGGATTCGCCTGGATGGCAATCCTGGAGTCAATATCCTGGATCTTGCTGCTGATCAGCATGTTCTTCACCTATGTCGTCGAAACGTCCTGGGGCGACGGCGCGATCAGCCTCTTCGGCAGCATCCACGGCTTTCTGGTCATCATCTACGTGCTGCTCTTCGTCGCCTGCCTGGTGCGTTATCGCTTCAGCCTGCAGACGATCATCATCGACATCCTCGCGCTCTTCGTGCCCGGTCTCGGCTTCTGGGTCGCCAAGCTCGCGTTCGACGAAGACCGGGCGCGCCAGGCGCCAGACGCATTGCCCGCCACGCCCGGTGGAGACCAGCGCCCGGCGTAGAAGAGCGCACAATGTTGACGAGTGACCGGGTTCGGACGCGCCCATACTAGAATCCATCGACCCAGCCGAAACCGGAAGCTCCAATTGACGCGATCTCAGACGACACGCACCGCGTCATGTGACTGCTGAAAGGGTCCGATGACCGAACCGCCGCCCGGCCTCCCTGTTGAAACGGCCGCAGACCGGCCACCGGAGGACGCAGTCGGCTACGGTGAGGTGCTCCGTAACCCGGATGTCCGCGTCCTGGCCAGTTCACGGGCCATGAGCAAGATGGCGATGGCGACGATCTCTTACGGCTCGATGGTCTACCTCGCCCGGCTGGATGCGTCTCAGATCCAGATCGCCCTGGTCGGCGCATCGTCCTATCTGGCAGCGCTGCTCTTCGGCTTCCAGGGCGGCACGGCAGCCGACTCGCTCTCGAAGCGCGTCGCCGTAGCCGGCGGCCACCTCTTCCTGGCGCTCGTCTGCATCGTGACGCCGCTCTACCTCGGCACGACCGTCGGTTCATTGATGTTGCTGATGTTCCTGACAAGCCTCATTATGCAGATCGTCTCCCCCGGCCTGAAGGCAGCGACGGCCCTGGTTGCGACCCCGGCCCAGCTCGCGACGACCAGCGCGCTCGTTTCGGTCGTCGGCTCGGTCGCGTCCGGCATCGGCTCGGCCTTCCTCGCGCCGATCCTGATCAAGACGACGTCAATTGACGTCGTGCTCTACACCGGCGCAGTGATCTACGCGCTCGGCGCGGTCCGGGCGCTGAGCATCCCCGTCGAAGAGGATCGACCAACCTGGGCAACGCTACGCGAGATCCAGTGGAAGCCGCAGGCCCTGTCGCTCAGCCATACCGCCGGGCTGATCGTCCGCCACCGCGCCGTCGCGACGATGATCCTGGCGGGCGCAACCGTCGTGGCGCTCTTCGAGGGCTTCAACACGCTGATTCCCCGTTACGTCGGTGTGGTCCTTGAAGATGATCCGGCCAACGCGGTCTTCATCTTCGCGCCGGCAGGGCTCGGCCTGCTACTCGGGACGCTCGGCGCGCCACGGATGATCCACCGTTGGCGCGAGCGGCGCCTGGCAGTGGTCTCGATCATCATCATGTCTGTCAGCATGGCCGGATTCGGCCTGATCGACCTGCTTGCGCCGATTCTCGCGCCGCTCAGCCCACTACGCTTGCTCGAACCATTTGGCGCAGAGCCAAGCGACAAAGTCCTGGCAGCGTCATTCCTCTCGATCCCGCTCAATTTTGGCTCGACGATCTCCGGCGCAACGGTCATGAACTTCATCAACCGGGCAGTTCCGCTCGTCCGGCAGGGCGCGACCTTCGGGACGCAGGAAGTGCTGGAAAACGGTTTGACGCTCTTTAGCGTGCTGGCACTCGGCGTCATCGCATCGGCGGCCGGCTACCGGGTCGTCATGGTCTTCGCGCCCATCGCCGTCATCGCGGTCGTCCTCTGGTTGCTGCGCTACAGCTACCACATAGCCGGGCAAACCGAGCTGGGCCGGAGGGCCGCCTGGGATCTGCTCGAAGCCGACGACCTCGATCCCGACTAACGGCCGGAATGCACACGCCGAACCGGACGTGACCCCTTGTCAACTCTCCACATGAACGATACGCTGTAGCAGAACGAGTGTTCTATACGTACAGCACCGATAGAGAGATTCTGCATGGACCTACTCGACCGCCTGCTGGAGCACGACCGCTGGGCGACGCTACAGCTGCTGGAGACGAGCAATGGGCTGTCCGATGCGCAGCTCGACCAGGAGTTCGACATCGGCCACCGCACCTTGCGCGCCACCTACGACCACACCTTCTTTAATATCGAATTCTGGACCAGGCTCGCGGCCGGCCAGGCGACCGACGGCATCGCGCGCGACAAACAATCAATCGCCGTCCTGACCGAGCGCCACGCGGCCGCGCACGAGAAGTTCGCGGCGTTGGTGCGCCAGAAGCGCGACGAGGGCGGTCTGGACGACACCTTCGTCGATCACTTCGGCGGCAGCATGACCGTAGGCGCGATGGCAATCCACGTCGTCCTCCACAACGCCGAGCACCGCAGCGAAGTCATCCACATCCTCACCCGCCTCGATGTTCCCGACATCCCGGAGGTCGACCACGCCCTCTGGGAGTTGAGCGTCCGGACTGTATGAACCGGCAAGTGCGCCGAGTGGAAAGCGAAAGGCACGGAACATGAGAACTCGCGCTGAGCTGTTGCAGCAGATCGAAGAGGAGCGCGCGGCCTGGCACGCGCTGCTGGCTGAGGTTGGCGAAGAGCGCATGGACGAACCGGGCCCGATGGGTGACTGGACCTTCAAGGACCTCGCCGCCCACGTGACCTTCTGGCAGGATCGGATGCTTGCGCGGATGGCTGCCGGGCCTGACCGAAAACCGCCAGCGCCCTGGCCTGAGGAGCTCGGCGACGACGATGACGAAGAGAACTGGGAAGCGCTCAATGCCTGGATTCGCGAGCAACACCGCGACCGGCCACTAAGCGCGGTGCTCGCCGATGCCGATAGCTGGTATGAGCGCTTCGCCGAGCTGATCGCGACGATGCCGGATGAGCATCTGCTGACACCTGGCACATATGCGGAGATGGGCGGCAAGGCGCTCATCGAAGCGGACTTCTTCGACCATCTCCACGACGAGCACGAGCCTTCGATTCGGGCCTGGCTGGAGACGCGGTGAGCGGACGGAGCAAGCCAGCCAGACCGGAGCTGCCGGTCGCAGGCAATGAAGCGGCGACCTTGCTCGGCTTTCTGGAACGTCAACGCGCGACCTTCGCCTGGAAATCTGGAGGGCTCGACGACGCCGGGCTCCAGGCTACGCTTGCCCCCTCGTCGATGAGCATCGGCGGCTTACTCAAGCACCTCGCCCGCTTCGAGGACGATATGTCGACCGAGTGGTTGCTCGGTCAGAAGCAGCTAGCTCCGTGGAATGGCGTCGACTGGGAGCATGACCGCGCATGGGACTGGCGCACTGCTGCCGAAGATACCCCCAAGATGCTCTACGAACGCTGGGAGAGTGCTGTCGAACGCTCCCGGTCACGCTTCGCTGAGGCGCTGGCAAGCAACCAGCTCGACCTCCCGGGCACGGGAAGCGCCGAGGATGCCACCTGGCTGCCGAGCCTGCGCTACGTCCTGCTCAACATGATCGAGGAGTACGCCCGGCACAACGGTCATGCCGACCTGATTCGCGAATCGATCGACGGGCTCACTGGACAGGATCCACCGGACTGATATGGAGATGACCGCACGCGAGCTCAACCGCTCCACGCTTGGCCGCCAGATGCTATTGCAGCGCGAGCCGCTCGGCCTGGAAGATGCCGTGTGCCGCGTCGTCGCGATCCAGGCGCAGCATCCGGCCTCGCCCTACCTGGCGCTGTGGAACCGGATTGACGACTTCGATCCCGCCGAGCTCGACGCCGCCTTCAACAACCTGACCGTCGTCAAAGCGACGATGATGCGGATAACCCTCCACGCGGCGCTTGCAGATGACTACCCGATCTTTCGTGAGGCAACCGAGCCAACCATCCTTGCCGCACGGCTCCGCGATCGCCGTTTCAAGGCAAGCGGCCTGTCTGAGGAGGATGCCGCCACCCTCGTTCCGGCGCTCTTGACCGCAGCCGAGACGCCGCAAAGCGCCGCGGAACTGAGCGCCTGGCTGGAAACACAGCTCGGTGAGGCTGCGCCTAAAGGCGCTTGGTGGGGCATGCGACAATATGCGCCGCTGCTGCGCGCTCCGACAGGCGAAACCTGGTCGTTTGGCGCAGGTATCTCCTACATCGCGCCCCGCATCGTGCCAGTCCTGGACAATCCCGAGGTCGCTACCGCATCCCTGCAAACGCTAATCCTGCGCTACCTCAGCGGATTCGGGCCGGCATCGGTTGCCGACATTGCTCAATTTACGCTCGTCCAGCGAACCAGAGTGCGAGAGGCTTTGGCAGGGCTTGCAGCCGAGACCGTGCAACTGGTCGGCCCGAGTGGCGAGGAGTTGTTCGATATTCCGGGCGGACAGCTTCTCGATGAAGAGACACCCGCTCCGCCCCGGCTGCTCGGGATGTGGGACAACATCCTGCTGGCCTACTTCGTCCGTGATCGGATCATCCCGCCCGAGTACCGCCAGATCGTCATCCGCAGAAATGGCGACGTGCTCCCGACGTTGCTCGTCGATGGCTATGTCGCCGGCATCTGGCGCGCCACCGACCAGGGCATCGAAGCGACAGCCTTCCATGACCTGCCCGATGACGTCTGGGCCGCGCTTGCAGAAGAGGCTCAGCAACTCGCAACCTTCCTCGCCGACCGCGACCCGCAGGTCTACGCGCGCTACGGCCACTGGTGGGACAAGCTCCCCGACTTCGAGACCCGCGTGCTCGCCAGTCCCTAGATCAAGCTAGATCGAAGCTGGCCGCTTCTCGCGAATCGTAAGGATGGAGTTCACCTCCACCTGGCAGCGGGATCGAAGACGAAACCGGGCGGAGATGAACTCCACCCCTATGATGTTGGTACGCGAGTTTTTCGCTCACGGTAGCGCACCGTTGTGCTATCGGGTCTAGCAGTCTCCCTCATGCAGGTGGAGCGCCGCCCACTTGTGCCGCCGGATGAGCAGCGCGTCGCCCCAGTTTCCCCGCAAAGACGCCACCGCGCGTCATTCAGAGCGGAGCGAAGAACCCGACTCATCTCGCGACTGGAACTCGACGGTGGCGATGGCCATACGTCAAGTCTCCCAGGCAGGAACCGTGCATTTGAGCATCGAAGCACCGTGTTGTCCTGGCCAGGGGCGAGTTGGGTTCTTCGCAGCGCTCAGAAGGACACCCGTATGGGCGTCTGGACAGGACAAGTCGCCCTCTCCGACGGCTCCCCCCTGTGCTAGATGAGACAAGTGCATACGTCTTCGCTCGGCGGAGGAGCATCATGCGCAGACGGAGGACGCTGAACACCACCTGTCAACCCAATTGCATGGGGCTTGGCGCTAAACGCCATCCCACGGCCTGTCTCGGTCAGGCGGACACTGCGGCAACGGTGCGCTCAATCTGTTTGATGTGGGAGCGCTCGTGGCGGGCTAGACGGTCGGCGAAGGAGTGCAGCGTGCGTTCGAGTGGGCTGCCCGCGCCAGTCACCGTCGCAGTGCGTTCCCAATCTGCCGGCGCCAACGGTTCGAGGAGCGCCAGGAGCCCGTCACGGTGCGCGGTGAAAGCATCCAGCGAGGGGCGGAACTCCAGTTCGGGATAGTCGGTGCTCTTGATCCAGCGCTTGGGGTTGAGCGCCTGGATGGTTGGGTGGTCTTCCGCCAGGATCGTTGCGATGCAGTCGCCCCAGACATCGGCGCAGGCGCGCAGATGGGCTAGCACCTCGTTGGCAGACCATTCGCCGGGTTCCGGGGCCGCGCGCAACGCTTCGGCGTCGATTCCTGTGGTCACCGCAGCGATGCTGGGCGGTGTTTCGGCGAGGAGCGCCAGGAGCTGTTCGACCGGCATGTGTTTGCGTGCCATCTCAGGCCATCCTTCTGGTTACAAACTTAATTGTTGCCGCGGCTAAGTCGGGCGGTGATTGTCTGCCGAACACCATTATCATCGAGTTTTCTCAGCACACGCGCCAGGTCGGAGCGCCAGTCCTCGCGCGCCCCGAGATCCCCGAACACCTCTCGGACTGCCAGCAATGGCCGGGGATCCGTGCCACTCTCACGGGCGATGCGCTGGAGCGTCAGCCCCCGGCTATCGTCGATCACAATAGGTCGTCCGGCATCATCAGCGCCCTGGAGGCAGCGGATGTGCGCAGCCACGGCGAGCGTCAGTAGTGGCGTCGGCCGGTTCTGGTCGAGCGCCTCCGTCAGCGAGGGCAGGACGAACTTCGGCATACGGTCGGAGCCATCGGTCGCAAGGCGTGCCAGGGTGTCGGCGATCGCCGGGTTGGAGAAGCGCTCGATCAAGGTTGACTGGTACTGCGTCAAGTCGATGCCCGGAACGGGCGAGAGCAACGGACCTACCTCGTCCTCCATCAGGCGAACGAGGAAGCCCTGGATGACGTCGTCAGCCAGCGCCTCGTGGACATACTCGTAGCCAGCCAGCAGGCCGAGGTAGGCCAGCGCCTGGTGGCTGCCGTTGAGCAGGCGCAGCTTCATCGTCTCGTAGGGCGCGACGTCCGGCACAAGCTGGACGCCAACAGCTTCGAGCGGCGGACGACCATTGCTGAAGCGGTCCTCAAGGACCCACTGCCTGAACGGCTCGGTCACCACCGGCCAGGTGTCGACGATGCCGAACGACGCCGCGACGAGCCTGCGGTCGTCGTCCGTCGTCTGCGGCGTAATGCGGTCGACCATGCTGTTCGGGAAGGCGACCTCCGACTCGATCCAGTCCGCGAACTCGGCGTCCCGCAGCCGGGCGAAGGAGGTCAGAGCACGTCGCGCCGCATCGCCGTTGCCCTGGAGGTTGTCGCAGGAGAGGACGGTGAAAGGCGCTGTCCCGGCAGCTCTCCTGCGCGCCAGTGCCGCGCAAAGATAGCCGAAAACCGTCTGCGGTGAGCCGGGGTTCTCCAGATCGGCGCGAAGCGTGGGGTAGTCGGCGTCGAACTCCCCGGTCGTGTCATCGAGCAGGTAGCCGCCCTCGGTGATGGTGAGGCTGACGATGCGCGTCTCCGGGCTCGCCAGCAGATCCAGCGCCCGTTCGGGCTGATCCGGCGCGAAGACATAGTCCGTGAGCGCCCCGATGACTCTGGCCGAGTCGCCATCCCCTTCGCGCTCGACGACGGTGTAGAGGCAGTCCTGTGGCAGCAGCGCGTCCGCCATCCGGCGATCCTGCGGCAGTAGGCCAATACCCTGCTCGCCCCAGTCGAGGCTGATACTCTGCTCGGCGAGATCATCCAGATAGACGGCCTGATGGGCCCGGTGGAAGCCGCCGACGCCGATGTGGACAATCGCGGGGTGCAGTCGAGCGCGGTCGTAGGTGGGCCGGGCAACGTCGTGTTTGAGATCGGCCAGCAGCCTCTGTCGCAAGCGTCGCGCCTGCGCTCCTGTTGTCTCGTCGCGGCTAGCTGGCGTATCCATGCCCGCTCCGTCTCGTTTGGGTCCACCGCCAGTGTACTGCGTCGAAGTCATTGCACACGCAAACGGCGGCCGGCTGGTGTGCCGGCCGCCATGAGATCGGTTGCGTTACGGGCAAGAGACGAAGGAGTTTACGCCGCCTCCGCCGAAGCAGGCGTCAGTGTCCAGCCCGCCGTCGAGCAGGTCCGCGCCGCCGTTGCCATAGAGCGTGTCATCACCAGCGTAGCCGTAGAGCTCGTCCGCGCCTGCGCCGCCTTCGAGGATGTCATCGCCCCAGTCACCGTAGAGGATGTCGGCCTGACCGTCGCCGAAGAGATGGTTGTTGCCGGGCCCGGCGTAGAGCGTGTCCGCGCCGGCGTTGCCGTGCATCGTGTCGTCGCCATCCTCGCCAAAGAGCACATCGTCACCGGCGCCGCCATTGACCGTATCAGCGCCCGGCCCGGCATAGAGGTAGTCGACGCCGTCGTCGCCATTGACTATATCGTTGCCGTCTTCGGCGAAAGCGACGTCGCTACCACTACCGCCGTTGATGGTGTCGTTGCCGCTATCGACGCCGAAGCCGTCGCCGCCGATAAGCGCATCGTCGCCAGCGCCACCGTTGAGCGTGTCGTTGCCGGCGTCCCCGAGCAAGGTATCGTCGCCGTCGTCACCGTTGAGCGTGTCGTCGTCAGCGCCACCATTGAGCTCGTCGTTGTTTGGGCCGCCGTTGAGCGTGTCCGCGCCGGCAGCCCCGTTCAGCGTGTCGTTGCCGGCGTCGCCACTGAGGACATCGTCGTCCTGGCCGCCGAAGAGCGCGTCGTCGCCGTCACCGCCGACGATCACGTCATTGCCCAGATTGCCGTAGAGGGTGTCATCATCAAACTGGCCGTCGATGAAGTCATCGCCGCGTCCGCCGTAGATCGTGTCGTTGCCATTCACGCCTTCAACGCCGGAATCGCCGTAGAGCTGATCATTGCCGTCGACACCGAAGATGAGGTCATCCCCATCGCCGCCGTAGACAATGTCGTCGCCATCGCCGGCACAGACGACATCGTCGCCACCCTGCGCGTAGATCTCGTCGTTGCCACCGAGCGCGACGATCACATCACGATCGTAGGCCAGGCCATAGATCACGTTGTCGTTGTTGTCCCCGACGATCGTCGCTAGCTCGCCGTTGCAGTAGTAGGTCACGGCCCCGACGGGCGCTGCCATGACGCCGCTCGCTACCAGCCCGAGAACAAGCAGGCTCGCAATGAGCCGCCGCCGCAGTGAGAAGTACCGTCGCATCGTTCTTTCCTTCCATCCATGTCAGGTTGCGCCGGGCCGACCGCTTCGGCCCGGCGATGCACCGATGCTGGTACCCACTGTGGGCCTGTCACCGCGCCGAATCCAGACAGTTTCGCCACAGGATCGCTCACAGCACTTCAGAGGCTAACTGTGAGTCATGTGTAAGAAAACAGGCCGTTGCCTTCCAAGACGGTTCATGAGAGGCGCGCGCTTGGCAGCTCCGGCTGGAGCGGGTTGGGTTATAGAATGGGGCAGTTGCCGGCCACTACGCTCCGATGTCCAGATGCAGCCTGGCATGCCACTTGAGCGGCGGCCCGGATTGATCCATAGAGGAATTCCAGGAGACAGGGAGAACAACCATGCAGATCACCCGAAACAACCTTGCGACGGCGACAGGCCCAGCCGACTGGTTCACCGGCACCGTCTTCATCGATTCGGTCGCCGCGCCGGAGGGATCGTTCCAGCTAAGCGCAGCCAGAGTCCACTTCACGCCCGGCGCGCGCACCGCCTGGCACACGCATCCGAACGGTCAGACCATCTATGTGACCGAAGGTGTTGGCCTGTGTCAGCGTCAGGGCGGATCGATCGAGGTCATCCGTCCGGGCGACCGTGTCTTCTTCGAGCCGGGCGAGAACCACTGGCACGGCGCTGCGCCCACGCGCTTCATGACCCACCTGGCGCTCCAGCAGGTCGACGACGAGGGCAACGCCGTGACCTGGGGCGAGCATGTCACCGACGACGAGTACGAGGCAGCCCCACCGATAGAAGGGTAGATCGTGACAACGATCCAACTTAGCTACTACAGCGACGGACTGAAACTGGAAGGCATGCTGCACCTCCCCGAGGACATGGCGGAGGGCGAACGGCGTCCGGCGGTCATCGTCTGTTCGGGGTTTCAGGGGCTGAAGGAGTGGGTTCCGGGACGTTGGTGGCCTTCGTTCCTCGAATGCGGATTCCCGGTGATGGCCTTCGACTACCGTGGCTTTGGCACCAGCGAAGGCGAACGCGGGCGCATGTTCCCGGAGGAGGAGATCCGGGACGTGATGGCATCGATCACCTGCCTCCAGCAGCAGCCCCAGGTCGACCCCGACCGCATCGGCTTGCTCGGTTGGGGACTTGGCGGCGGCATCGTCGTCGCTACCGCAGCCCGCGATCAACGCGTGCAAGCAACCGCCTGTGTCAACGGTCTCGGCAACGCTGGCCGCGCTACGCGTGACGCCGTGCCCTATCCCGAGTGGCTGGCGCTCCAGGATCGACTCGCGGAGGACCGCGTCCAGCGTGTCATGACAGGCACGTCGGCATTGGTGCGGGCGGAGCATGTCACTCACCCTGGCCGCGCGCGTGAGGACGTCAACTACAACCAGTTCGATAAGGATCTAGCGGACCTCGGGAGAGAACCGATCCCGGAGTTCACGCTCGCATCGGCCGAGGCCTACTACAACTTCCGGCCGGAAGAAGAGGTCGCCAGCATCAGCCCGCGCCCGCTCCTTATCGCCCACGGCGACCGCAACTTCTTCATGCCGCTTGACGAGGCACGGTCGCTCTATGCGCGTGCCGGGGAACCGAAGGAGCTCCTGATCATTCCCGGCGCCGAGCATCTGGAGTGGATTGCGCCGGAGAGCCCGCTCCAACGGCCGTACATGAAGCGCATCGCGGACTGGTTCGCGACACAGCTCGAACTCGACTAGCCGAATCGAGGGAGAGACGTGGAGATCGTTCTGATCTCCCCACATCAAACGTCGTGACCTTCGCGTCGCTGACAGCGCGGGTATACTCCTGCACGCATCGAACCTGGCTGGCTCAAACCCGATAGGGAGATTGACGGCGATGGACCTGCGCTACACCGATGAGGACAAGGCGTTCCGGGCGGCAGTCCGCGACTGGCTGGCAGAACATGCGCCGCGCGAGCCGCTTGGCACGGTCGCCGAGAAGAAAGCCTGGCATCGCAAGCTCTACGAGGCCGGTTACCTCGGGATGGGCTGGCCAAAGGCCTACGGTGGCCGTGAGGCGCGGCCGATCGAGCAGGCGATAGTGATCGAGGAGATGGCGCGAGCGAAAGCGCCGGGATCGATCAACTGGGCCGGTCTGGGCCTCGTCGGGCCGACACTGATTCACCACGGCACCGACGAGCAGCGCGAGCGCTACCTGCGCAACATCCTGCTCGGCGACGAGGTCTGGTGCCAGCTCTACTCGGAGCCGAATGCCGGATCGGACCTGGCGGCGTTGCAGTGCCGGGCCGAGATCGACGGCGACGAGTTCATCGTCAACGGGCAGAAGATCTGGACGAGCACAGCGCCGGAAGCCGACATGGGCATCCTGCTCGTGCGCACCGACCGGGAGGCCCCGAAGCACCAGGGCATCTCCTACCTCATCATCGACATGCGCCAGCCCGGCATCGAGGTGCGCCCGCTACGGCAGATCACCGGCATCAAGGATGAGTTCGCCGAGGTCTTCTTTTCCAATGTGCGTGTCCCGGCCGACAACCTGATCGGCGAGCTGAACACCGGCTGGAGGATCGCCCAGACCACGCTCTCCTACGAGCGCGGCGGCGACACGATGGGCATCGTCGCCCGTCTCGAGCAGTCATTCGAGCGGCTGCTGGAGATCGCCGGCACAACCCGTCGCGACGGCAAACGCCAGATCGACGACCCGCTGGTGCGCCGCAAGCTAGGGCGGATCAGAGCTGAGATCGAGGTGCTGCGCTATTCCTCGCTGCGCATCCTCTCGGCGGTCGAGAAAGGCCGCCATCCGGGCCCGGAATCTTCCATCTCAAAGCTGCACTACTCCGAGCTGGACAAGCGTCTCTACGGGCTGATGCACGAGATCCTCGGCCCCTTTGGCCAGGTCGGAAACGGTGGCTCAGACGACTACGCCTACACGACCCACGGCGGCGGGGACGCCCACGACAACTGGGCCTACCTGCTGATGCAGCCCTACGCCGAGACGATCTACGCCGGTTCCTCCGAGATCCAGAAGAACATCATCGGCGAGCGCGTCCTCGGCCTACCCAAAGGACTCCGGGCCGACCGCCTTGCCCGCTGATATCTGATCATCTCCCGGTAGAGCGATCCGTATCCCTTATTGGCATCCCGAGCGGAGGCTTTGTGAAGCGAGGGATCTACGACCAACGGCGTCGCGATCCGTCGCAGACTGCCACGGTCGCTGCGTTACGGTCGATCAACGTCTCCTGCACCGTCGGACGGCACGCTCTCAACAAGATCCCTCAGGCGCAAAGCCTTTCTCGGGACGCCAATGCAGCACTGGTTGAGTTGCCAGTGTTCACATGGCGATCTTTCCAAACGCATATCTACGCGACGAGCAGGCCTGTCGTAGGTCATTGGCAACTGACGGCTAACTACACCGCTATACTGTCCCGAACAGGCAAATAGAGAGGACCATCATGACAGAGACGGACAGCGGCCGCCTTGGGATGCCGGTCGGCGAGGCGATGTTCAGCCAGCGCTCGATCCGCAAGCTGCGGCCCGACCCGATCCCGACCGACGACCTCCACTCGATCATCGAAGCGGCCAGCAAAGCACCGAACGGCGGCAACCGGCAACCTGGCCGCTACGTCGTCCTGACCGAGCCAGAGCTGATCCGCGAGTTCGGCGCGCTCTACCGCGAGGCGTGGTGGGCCAAGCGGCGCGACGAGGGCCACGCCTGGACAACTCGCGAGGCCATCCCAGCCGAGGACGCGGTCCATCGCGGCGCGGCCCAGCTTGCCGACGAGATAGCCAACGCGCCGTGTATCGTGCTGGCCTTCTCGACCGGCAAGGGTCAGGCGAACTCGGTCCTGCCCGGCGTCCAGAACCTGATGCTGGCGGCCCGTGCGCTGGGCATCGGCTCGGTACCGACGACGCTTCATCCGCAAGTGATGGACCGGGTCTACGAGCTGCTGAGCGTCCCGGCTGAGGCCGACTTCCACCTCTGCATCCCGCTCGGCTACCCCCGCGGCAACTTCGGCCCGACCAACCGCCGCCCAACCGCCGAAACGACCTTCTTCAACGGCTGGGACCAGCCCGCTCCGTGGGCGGGCGAATAGGCGCAATCCGCGCAGAATTGCGGCATGCGGGCGCGAAAATGGGATAAGAGCGCACAGATTCGTAGGGATGGGGCTCGTCCCCATCCTGCAAACGACACCGACCGACAAGCGGATGGGGACGAGCCCCATCCCTACGATCACGGTTCGACGTCGCTACCGTCGAGGGGAGAATCAGGTCAAGGAAGTCACTTAGACCACGACTAGCCCATCGACCGCGATGCAGCCTTCGGCGTCGGCGAGGACGGGGTTGAGGTCGAGCTCCTGTATCTCGGGTAGCTCGACCAGGAGTTGCGATACGCGGACTATGATGTCGGCGACGGCGTCGATGTTGATGGCCGGGCGGCCACGGAACGGGCCGAGAAGCGTTGCGCCACGAAGCTCACCAAGCATCGTCCGGGCCTCATCCGCATCGATCGGCGCGAGCCGGGTCGAGACGTCCTGGAGCGCCTCGGCCAGCACACCGCCGAGACCGGCGACGACGACCGGGCCGAAGGCGGGATCGTTGCGGCCGCCGACGATCAACTCGATCAGTCCGCTCGCCATCCGTTCGACGCGTACACCGCGTATACGAGCCGCTGGTGCATGCGCTGAGACCCGGCCCAGCAAGGCAGCGTACTCTGCACGGAGCTGGTCGTCTGACGAGATCCCCAGTGCGACGCCGCCGACCTCGGTCTTGTGGTGCAGGCCGTCAGCTTCGATCTTCAGAACCACCGGATAGCCGACCTCGTTGGCGAGTTCCAGCGCCTCCGCGAGGCTTCCGGCAAGGCCGCCAGGCGGAACCGGAATCCCGTAGAGCTGCAGCAGATCCTTGCTGGCGGTCTCCGAGACACCGCCGCTGCCCGCAGACGGCAGCTCCAACGCCGTGGCGCGCCGTGCGGAATCCACAGAAACAGCGGCTTGCAGCGCGCGACCGCGTACCCGCCACTGAGCATAGTGGCCGGCGTGGCCAATGGCCCTGATGGCTGTGCGAATGCCTGCGAGATGAATGAGGTTCCGGGCCGCGAGCTCATCAGCCAGCTCGTGGGAGACATCGGGAATGGTGTTGATGACGGCAACCGGCTTGTCGGTCTGCTCGCGCGCGTCGGCCAGGCCGGCGATCATCTGATCCCAACGGGTTGCCGCAAGCGACCCTGAATTGCGGGTGTTGTCGGCGATGAAGGCCACGATGTCGATAGTCGGAAGAGCTGCCAGCATCGATCCGACCCCGGCGTTGATCTCGCGGCTGCCCCAACCGGCAGCAGTGAGATCGAGCGGGTTGTGCGGGTTGGCGAACGGCGGCAGCAGTCTCAGCAGATCACCACGCGTTTCCGGCGGCAGTTCTGGTAGCTCGACACCGCTGGCGGCTGCGAGATCGGAGACCAGCCCGCACTCACCGCCCGAACTGGCAAACACGCCGAGCCTTGCGCCTGCCGGCGGCCGGTCGCCGGCGAGGAGCTTGGCCGTCTCGATGAGCTCATCGAGGTCATCGACACGCACCACGCCGTACTGCCGGAACAGGGCATCGTAGAGTTCGTCGGCGCCGGTAAGCGAGCCGGTGTGGGCAACGGCGGCCCGGCTGGCTTTTTCCGACCTGCCAAGCTTCAGAACGACGATCGGGACATCCCGTTCGGCAGCTCGGGCGGCAACGCGTCGAAAACGCTCGATACCGGCGAGGCCTTCGAGCACCGCGGCGATGACGCGGACTCCCGGTTCAGCAAGATAGAAGCTCATGACGTCGACAGCGTCGACGACCGCCTGGTTGCCGGTCGAGGCAGCATGGGCGAGCCGCAATCCACGGCTGGCGGCCATCAGCGTCAGCGCCATGTTGCCGCTCTGAGATACGAGTCCGACGCTGCCGGCCTCGCGCTCCATCGCGTTGGGGATACCCCAGAGCGCTGCCCGCCCGAGATAGCTCGCGACACCGAGGCAATTGGGACCTATCAACGGGAACCGACCGCTACACAGCGCCCGCAGGTCCGCCTGGAGCGCACGACCCTCGGCCCCTGCTTCGGCAAAGCCGCTGCCGAATACGACCCCGCCGTTTGCCCCGGCATCGATTGCCTGTGCGACGACGCCGGGCACGGCAGGCGAGGGCACGGCGATGGCGACAGCATCGACAGCTTCCGGTATCGCGCCAATCTCCGGGTAGGCTTGCAGCTCCGCGATCGTGTCGTAGTTCGGGTTGACCGGATAGATCGCGCCGGTGAAGCCGATCATCCGCAGCCCGTTGATCACCGACAGCCCGTAGCCGCCCCTCGGCGACGCGCCGACGACGGCAACCGAGCGGGGGTAGAAGAGCGGATACAGCGGGTGGAGCTCCGCCTCGCCACTATTGAAATGCGCCCAGTCGACGATATCTGGCGCCGGTTCCGGCGTCGGAGTGTTCTGGCTCACCGTGGCTAGCGGCCCTGAAAGTTGGCCGGGCGACGCTCGACCGTTGCGGCAAGGCCCTCCTTGGCGTCTTCGGTCTGGCCGCAGATGTTCCCCGCGCGGCGCTCGTTGCGCAACGCATCCTCAAGGCTCAGCGTGGCGTTCTGGCGGATGTTCTGCTTCGCCAGCCCGATGGCGATCGTCGGCCCCTTGGCCAGCCGGTCGGCAAGCTCCAGCGCCGTCGTCATCAGCTCGTCGGGCTCGACCAGCGCGTTGAGCAGACCGAACCGGTCGGCTTCGTCAGCCTCGATGATGCGGCCGGTGTAGATCATCTCCATCGCCCGGGCCTCGCCAATCAGGCGCGGCAGTAGGAACGACCCACCGGCGTCCGGGCAGTAGCCAACGCGGATGTAGGCCTGACCGAAACGTGCCGTCGTCGAGGCGACGCGCAGATCGGAGGCCAGCGCGATGTCGCAACCCGCTCCGACGGCGATGCCGTTGACGGCCGCGACAACCGGCTTCGGCATGCGGTAGATACGCGCGATCAGGGCATGGGCTAGGTCGACCCAGCCGGCCTGCGGCTCGCTCTCGCCATCGCCGGACCCCCACTCTTTGACGTCGGCCCCGGCCGAGAAGCCGCGTCCTGCGCCGGTAATGACGAGGCTGCGCACGCTTGGATCGTACTCGGCTCGTTCCACTGCATGGTTCAGATCCACAAGGTGAGCATAGTTGAGCGCATTCAGCGCGTCGGGCCGGTTCAGTGTGATAACGCCAACGCCGTCCTGCTGCTCCCAGAGAATGTGCTGGTAATCCATGCGTCCTCCCCACGTGCTTGACATGTCCGGCCTGATCCGCGCAGATTCAGGCTACACCCACTCGATGTTCTCCAGATACTAGCGCGAAGTGGACCACCTCAGCGCCACACCGCGATCCGACCGAGGCAGCGATTTCTGCGCCGTGCGGCCCGGCACTCCACGGTCAGCTGGCGACGCAGACGACTACGCCATGTCTCTATTCAGCGTTGTAGGTCCGAGCACAGAGTAGCGCTGGCTTGCCCGTCCGCATCAACCGGCAGCTCACGAGTCGGCGACGGCAAGCCGCACATGCTGGACCGGAGGTTGCGCGTTGAGCAGCAAGACGATGGCGACGAGGAAACCGGCGCCGGCGAGGGTGAACGCTGCCTGGTAGCCGCCCAGCAGATCGAACATCACGCCGCCGGTCATCGCGCCAAAGATGCGAGCCAGCTGGCCGATGGGCCTGCCATTGCCCTGCACCGTAGCGTAGTTCCTGCGGCCAAAGTACTCGGCGACGAGCGCGGACGACAGCGGCAACGCCGCCGCACCGACACCGAAGAGCAGCGCGTAGACCGGCAGCAACCAGCCGGAGCTGGCGACCACTAACACGGCGATCGCCGCCGCCTCGCAGGCCAGCGCGGCCGCCAACCACCGGCGCAAATTGGTCCGGTCGCCCAGCCAGCCGAGCAGCAACCGGCTCGGCATGCTCACCGCCATCGCGCCGCTGAGGACGAGCGCGGCGGTGGCCGGCAGATACCCGCGATCCTCCAGATACGGCACCTGATGGACCGACACCAGCGTCACACCGAACCAGTGCAGTCCGATCACCAGATTCAGAAGCCAGAAGGCCGGAGTGACCAGCGCCTCGCGTCCTGAGAAGACCGGTTCGGTTGCCGGCGTGTTGTCAGCCTGCGCCGCCGAGCTTGCTGTCACGGTCGAGCCGGCATCGTCGGGCCGGCCGCGCAAGGCAAGCCCCAGCGGCCAGGCGCAGAGGATGATCCCCAGCCCGAGCCCGGTCGCGGTCGTCTGCCAGCCCCAGCTATCGATGGACCAGGCGATGAGTGGCACGAGGATGAGCCCGGCCATCCCGGTGCCCGAGGTCGCCAGCCCCATCGCCAGCCCTCGTCGTCGCCGAAACCAGTAGGCGACCTCGGCTTCTCCGGGCGGGATGATCCCGATCGCCAACCCCAGCCCCATGAGCAGCGCGACCACCAGCAGAAAGACGACGTAGACATCGATCCGCGCCATGGCGATGAACGCCAGCCCGAAGACCGGCGCGCCGGCCCAGACCATGCGCCGCCCGCCATGCCGGTCGATGAGCACGCCGACGAAGGGCGACAGGAGAATGCTCACCCCGAGCGTCGTCGCCCAGACCGCCGAGATCGCCGTCCTCGACCAACCCAGATCGTCCGCCAGCGGCGTCACGAAGAGGCTGAAGCCATAGGCAAACGCCCCGGCATGGATCAGGTTCAGGAGCATCGCCCCGAACGCCACCCACCACCCCGGATAGATCCCCGCCGCCCTCGCCCAACCCCGCACCACTACGCCCCCGCCACACGCCTGAACTTCAGACGGTCAACACGCACACCAACAATTACGGACAACACCAGGCACCGAACGTAGTCCGGCCCACCGAATTGTGGGTGCAGTCTAGCGGCCTTCGGGAGTGGCAGTGACAATAAGGGGGATCTACGACGATTCGATTTGCCGGCGGATGCAGGCGATCACGTCCTGGTTCATCTCGTTGACCATCGAACGCAACCGGTCATCGGGCAGCAGCGAGCCCATCACTCCGGAAATCTCAACGTTCGAGGACCAGTCGACCGACGAGCTGCCCCCATCGTGAGGGCTGATGCGGAACTCATTGTCCAGCCTGGCACGTCCGAGCAGCCGCCCGCCGCCTGCCATCCGCAATCTGGCATACGACGGCTCGTCGTGATCCTCCCACCGCGCATCGAACTTCACCGTCTTGCCGGGTGCCTTGATCTCGAAGCTGAATTCGTCCCGGTTCTTGACCTGCACATTCTGCATCGCCGGCGCACAGGCCGTGAACCGGCCCGGATCCATCAGAAACGCCCAGACCCGTTCCGGCGACGCCTTGATCGCCTCAGTCCCGGAAAACCGAACCATCGTCATTCCTCGCCGTTCAATCGTCTGCCTCAATGCTCTGAATTCTAATCATGTGGAGTCTTCGCATCGTGGCAACAGATTTTCCTTCACGAAGCGAGTGTCTTGGACTCGGTGCTAGCTGCAAGACCTACGGAATCGTCCGGCTATTGCAACTTCGTTTGCCTCATCAGCCAGCGGTCGACCACGGGTCGGCTTGACGGCCTTCCACTGCGACGATGAGGGGTAGTACATGCTCTCTATGAACTCTCGGCTACGTTCCGCGCTTCTTTGATTGCCCAGTCAAAAGTATCCAAGTAGGCAGTCCGAACACTGTCATCACGTAGCAAGCGAAGATCAATGCTTGGATAACTATCGAACTCAGAACTGGGAATTTCTATTGTAGGAATCGAGTTCAGCCGCTTGAGTAGTTCGCGACGCCTTGCCTCCTGGTCGAAAGGTGCAGATTTTCGCATTAGCCCAAACTCGATGGTAGCTATCGGTCGGTCCCTCTCCGACTTTACCGAGAATATTGTCATACGTCTCCGTCCAAGTGAACATGCGAACCAGCACCCTGGTATTCCAAAATGATCTCGGAATCGAGCAAGAATTCCTGATTGATTCGCCCATGCCACGATGGCTTCAACCGTTGGGATGTCGACTTCGTAGCCATCATTACGGAACGCCTGAATAACCGAATCTTGGTTCCAGAGACGCTTCCTGCTGCCACGGCCCCTTCGAGCCGTCGATTGTTCTGTCTGTCCAATGACACGTGGCACATATACCCGTAGTTCGTGGTTCGAGTCGACGAATTGCTGGATCGCGATAGCGATGACCTCAGCCGGATCCATTTGAACGTTTAGGAACTCAACGATTCGTCTTAGCGGGCTCGGAATACGATCAGCGACAAACACGAGCCGCATACGCCCTGCGCGCAAATTTGTCTCAACGTTGCGCCAGAACAATTCAGGGTCGCAATCAGGGCCGAGTAGCCCTTCGAGCTCCAACTCCGGTTCGGTCCCACTAGCAATGCTACGTTCTTCGAACCACTCCTGTAACTGATCGACAGGCCAATAGACAGTGCTATTGGCTGCATAATCAAGCATCTGCGCAACGACCTCGCGCCGGCTTCGTGTGTCTGACGCTAGTTTGACTTCTACTAGCGTCGGTACGGCGTCCTGATCAATGTAGAGATGATCAAGCGACCACTGACGTCCGCCACCTTCTTCCGCTGACACCGGCACTTCACGTCTGACAAGAATCCACTTGCGCGGTTCTGACACATCAAGTTGCTCTCCAGCAAGAAGGTCAGGATGGTCAGCTATGAGTTGCTGAAGGAAGGCTTCAGCCTCATAGGGCGCCTCGGATAGCTCCATGAGGCTCTCACTATCGGCCATGGCATAGATGTTTCCTGTCATCAGGCGCCTATCCGCTCCTAGGATCGATGTGTCCGCCCGCTTAGCTTACAATCGTGAATCACGTCATTAGCCCGAATCATGAACAACTGGATTGATTCCTTTGAGTACCCGCAATCACGATAGCGGCACGAATTTGGGACATCTCATTGACGTTCGAGACAAGTTCGAGTTCTTGAGGAGGATCTTCGAACTCGTCGGCTCCGAAGCCACAATGTCCCTCGAAGGGGATCTTTCGCGATGCCGCAGTGATCTTGATGACCTACAAGGTGTCAGTGATCAGCCAACACCCATACCCCGAAGGAGCACTTATGGAGATACATCTATTGTCGTAGTGCCACTATATCCAGACACTGTTGACATCTTCGTGCCGCGCATCATGCCGCGCATCGGTATCAGCAATCGCATGTGGCACATCCAGATCGAACGCCATGGAACGCTGGTTCTCGTTGCTTGTGACAAATGGCATCGGGACACGACTTGGGTTGGTCCAGTCATGCCAGCACGCTTGCTGGAGCAGCTCGTCCAGAGTCGCATCATTAGGAGCTACAGACCGTTCAGAGTGAATCTCCTGGAAGAAGGCTGGGCAACCAACTCTCGCGAGTGAGTGACTCCACCAGATCAGGATTGACAGCGAATGGCCCCAGCGTCCGCAATCAACATCCGCCATCCTACGATTCCACAGAATTGGCAGGGACCGATATACACGATCCCGGGTTAGCCAGAGTTCCCTATCTACTACAACGCCGTCCGGCCCATCAGGGTGCGGCTTGGCGGCCCGCGGCAATGGTGGTAGCAATGATAGGGTAGCTGCTCGATTTGCCTTATAGACGCCATCGCGAAGCCACTCCACGTGCCGCGAGAGATGCTTATAGTGAGGCTTGAGGAGAGAGAATCTTTCTCAACACCGGACTCTCAAACTCGTCGGCAAGCATCTCCATATAGATTGTGTCCCAGAGTTTTCCGCCCATCATCTTGCTTTTGCGACGGGTACCGATCTTCCGGAATCCGAGTTTCTCATAGATGTGAAGTCCCACTCGATTGTACTCAAACACGCGCAACATGATGTTTGTGATTCCCAACGCTGTGAAACCGTGATCGAGCGTCAGAACAGTGGCCTCCGTGCCATATCCCTTGCCTTGTGCCGCCACATCGCCGATTGCGATGCCAAATTCAGCAGATCGATTGATATGGTCGACATACAGCAGCACGCTGAACCCGATAAGCTTCCAGCCAGCCCGTTCGTAGATCCCAAACGCAACGTTGTCCTCCGCGGCTAGCAGTCCATCCCAGGGGCTTTCAGCACGCTCATGAGTACGGGGACCTGGCAAGAAATCGAGCATCCGCATGACCGCGTAGTCGTTGAGCCACAGGTGGAGATCGGGAGCATTTTCGCGTTCGAATGGGCCAAGAGCGATCTTTTCACCCAGAATGTTGATGAGCGGTCCGTCTCCGTTGACTTCACCGATCTGGCCAATGCCATCGAACACGGTCACGGCGGCCACCTCCCTATGGGTAGTAAAATTGGATGATCAGTCAGTATAGCATGGCGGCAAAGACGAAAGTCGAGCCCGTAGATGTAGTGCGTCCCTTTGCGTGGCGCGGTATAACCATGACATGAATTGAGGTGGCAACGAGATGTCGAACGCAGCCCGAATCATCCACGTCGAGTCCGAAAGTGAGCTTGGTCGGTTGCTCGAAGAAGTCGAGGAGCGCGAAGCCTTCATCGAGAAGGATGGTGTGCGCTACCGTCTCAGTCGGGTCGATACCGCTGGCACCGCCAGTCAAGATGCCCGGTTGCAGCCCGAGCGAGTGCTGGACATCATCGGCATTGGCGAATCTTCAGAGGGCAGCAACATCGCCCGCTATAAGGATCAATATGTCGCCGACGCGACCGACCATCGTCGAGGATGAGTTTGTCCAGATCCGATCAGCGCATATTCGTCGACAGCTCTGCCTATTACGCGACCATCGACCGGCGTGACGCCGACCACGCCCCCGCAGCGGCAACCATGCAACGCCTCGCTCGAGAGCGCAGAACCCTCGTTACAACCAACGCAGTACTCTTCGAGCTCCATGCGCTCCTGGTCAACCGCGTAAACCGCAAGACGGCCTGGGATGCGCTGGTCGCGCTGCGTGCCAGCCAGACGATCGTGCGCGTGCGTTCGGCGGACGAACGCCGCGCAGAGGAGATTCTCGCTCAATACGACGACAAGGACTTCTCACTGACCGACACGCTCAGTTTCGCGGTTATGGAGCGACTCGGCATCCAGGAAGCCTTCTCGCTGGATCAGCACTTTGCACAGTTCAGCTGGCAGCTCATACCGTTGGAAACAGACCCGACGACCTGACGAGTCGGCACTTGCATGCACCGGCTACCGCCCCACCGTCGTAAAAATCACAGCGACCACCGAATCAATACAACGCCGTCCGACCCATCAGATAGCGGTCCACACTAGCAGCGGCGTGCCGCCCTTCGGCGATGGCGGTGACGATGAGGGATTGGCCGCGGGCGGCGTCGCCGGCGGCGAAGACGCCGGGGCGGCTGGTCATCTTGTCGCGGTCGGTGGCGATTGCGCCACGGTCGGTCAAGCGCAGACCAAGCTCAGCGACGACATCGCCGGTGGCGGGGCCAGCGTAGCCGATCGCCAGCAGAACGAGGTCGGCCGGGATCTCGAAGTCGGTGTCGGGTAGCTCGGTCAGGTGACGGTGGCCGTCTTCGTCCTGCAAGAGCGTGGCGCGGCGGGCACGCAGCGCTTCGACCTTGCCGTTGCTGCCGAGGAACTCCTGGGTCAGGACGGCGAACTCCAGCACCCCACCCTCCTCGTGGGCCGGCGAGAGCTGGAAGACGCGCGGCCACTGCGGCCAGGGGTTATCCGGCGCGCGCAGCGAAGGCGGCTCCGGCAACGCTTCGAGCTGGGTGACCGAGGCCGCGCCCTGGCGGTGGGCCGTCCCGAGACAGTCCGCGCCGGTGTCGCCGCCACCGATGATGACGACGTGCTTCCCCTCGGCGTTGATGAAATGCCCGTTGTGCAGCTCATCGCCAGCCAGCAGCCGATTCTGTAGTGGCAGATACTCCATCGCAAAGTAGATGCCTTTAAGGTCACGGCCCGGCAGGGCCAGATCGCGCGGTTTCGTCGCGCCGATGGCAAGGACGACGGCGTCGTGCTCGATGACCAGATCGGCGGCGTCGAGGTTGACGCCGATGTTGGCGCTGGGCTGAAAGGCGATGCCCTCTGCTTCCATTAGAGTAAGCCGCCGGTCGAGCAGCGCCTTGTCCATCTTGAAGTCGGGGATGCCATAGCGCAGCAGACCGCCGATGCGGTCGTCACGCTCGTAGACGGTCACCTCGTGGCCGGCCCAATTGAGCTGCTGGGCGGCGGCCAGCCCGGCCGGACCGGAGCCGACGACGGCGACGCGTTTCCCGGTGCGGGTCGCCGGCGGCTTGGCCGTGACCCAGCCCTCGTCGAAAGCTCGCTCGATAATCGACAGCTCAATCTGCTTGATCGTGACCGGGTCGGCGTTGATGTTGAGGACACAGGCCGCCTCGCAAGGCGCAGGGCAGAGTTTGCCGGTGAACTCCGGGAAATTGTTCGTCGCGTGCAGCCGGTCGATGGCGTGCCGCCAGTCGTCACGGTGGACAAGGTCGTTCCACTCCGGGATCAGGTTGCCGAGCGGGCAGCCGGACTGACAGAAGGGGATGCCGCAATCCATGCAGCGCGACGCCTGGCTCTGCACCAACCCGGTCGCCGGCCGCAGGTAGACGTCTTCCCAGTCCAGCAAGCGCTCGGCAACCGGCCGCTTCGAGGCCGTCTGGCGTTCGACGTTCAGAAAACCGCGTGGATCAGCCATATCGCACCCCGGCCAGGGCTTCCGCCTCCTGTTGCTGCGCCTCAAGCACGCGCCGGTACTCGTGCGGCATCACTTTGACAAAGTGGCGCGATTCCTGGAGCCAGTTGTCGAGTATCCCGGATGCGCGTTTGCTGCCGGTCATTTCGGCGTGGCGCTCCAGCAGGTCGAGAATCAGCGACTCGTCCTCGGGGTCGCTCACAGGTTCGAGCCCGACCATCGCCATATTGCACAACCCCTCCAGGCGCGCTTGCGGGTCATGCACGTAGGCGACGCCGCCGCTCATGCCGGCTGCGAAGTTGCGGCCCGTTGTCCCGAGGATGACGACCCGGCCGCCGGTCATGTACTCGCAACCGTGGTCGCCGACGCCCTCGACAACGGCGTGAGCGCCGCTGTTGCGGACGGCGAAGCGCTCCCCCGCCCGGCCGGCGAAGAAGGCCTCGCCGCTCGTCGCCCCGTAGAGCGCGACGTTGCCGAGCAGGATGCTCTCGCTGCCTTCGAGCGCCGTGCCCTTTGGCGGGTGGATCACCAGTCTGCCGCCGGAGAGTCCCTTGCCGACGTAGTCGTTGGCGTCGCCTTCGAGCGTCAGGGTCAGCCCGCTCGGGATGAACGCGCCGAAGCTCTGGCCGGCCGAGCCGGTGAAGTCGAACTGGATCGTGCTGTCCGGCAGCCCGTCGGCCCCATAGCGGCGGCTGATCTCGCTGCCGAGCATCGTCCCGACCGTCCGATGAACGTTCTGAATTGGCAAGCTGGCGCACACCTCGCCCTGATGGTCCAGCGCCGGGATAGATAGCTCGATCAGCTGGTTGTCGAGCGCCCCGTCGAGCCCGTGGTCCTGCGGTTGCATCCGGCGGGGCGGCGAACCGCTCGCTTCCGGATGCTCGTAGAGCAGCTTCGAGAGATCGAGGCCGCGCGCTTTGTAGTGCTCGACGGCGGGCCGGGCATCGAGCCGGTCGATCCGGCCGATCATCTCATCCATCGAGCGGAAGCCGAGCGCCGCCATGTGCTCGCGGACATCCTGAGCGATGAAGCGGAAGAAGGTCTCGACGTCCTCGGCCCGCCCCGCGAACCGCTTCCGCAGCTCCGGGTCCTGGGTCGCGATACCGACCGGGCAGGTGTTGAGATGGCAAACGCGCATCATCACACAGCCCAGCACGACCAGCGGCGCGGTCGCGAAGCCGTACTCTTCGGCCCCGAGCATGGCGGCGATGACGACGTCGCGGCCGGTCTTGAGCTGGCCGTCGGTCTGGACGACGATGCGGTCGCGCAGGTTGTTCATCCGCAGCACCTGCTGGGTTTCGGCCAGGCCAAGCTCCCAGGGCACCCCGGCGTGCTTCATGCCGGTCAGCGGCGACGCCCCGGTCCCGCCATCGTGGCCGCTGATCAGGACGACGTCGGCGTGCGCCTTCGAGACGCCCGCCGCGACGGTCCCAACGCCGACCTCGGCAACTAGCTTCACGCTGACGCGCGCCTCCGGGTTACCGTTCTTCAGGTCGTAGATCAGCTGGGCCAGATCTTCGATCGAGTAGATATCATGGTGCGGCGGCGGCGAGATCAGGCCAACGCCGGGCGTCGAGTGGCGCACTCTGGCGATGACTTCGTTGACCTTCTCGCCCGGCAGCTGGCCGCCCTCGCCGGGCTTCGCGCCCTGGGCCATCTTGATCTGCAGCTCGTCGGCGTTGACCAGGTACTCGCTGGTGACGCCGAAGCGTCCCGACGCGATCTGCTTCACGGCGCTGCGCCGCCAGTCGCCGTTGTGGTCGCGGATGTAGCGCGCCCGGTCCTCGCCGCCCTCGCCGGAGTTGCTCTTGCCGCCGATGCGGTTCATCGCGATCGCCAGCGTCTCGTGCGCTTCCTTGCTGATCGAGCCGAAGGACATCGCCCCGGTCGCGAAGCGATGAAGGATCGCCTCGACCGGCTCGACCTCGTCGATGGGCACGGGCTCGGCGGCGTACTTGAGATCCATCAGTCCGCGAATCGTCGCCAGTTCGCGGTTATGCTCGTCGATCTCGGCGGTGTACTCGTGGTAGATGTCGTAGCGCTTCTGGCGCGTCGCGTGCTGGAGCTTCTGGATCGTCTCCGGGTTGAGGGCGTGGTGCTCGCCGTCACGCCGCCACTGGTAGTTGCCGCCCCAGTCGAGGATCGAGATCGGGATGTTGCGTTGGGGGTACGCACGCCGGTGACGCATGAGCGCCTCCTCGGCGACGACGTCAATCCCGACCCCGCCAATCCGCGACGCCGTACCGGTGAAATGTCGTTCGATGAATGCCTCGTTGAGCCCGACGGCCTCGAAGATCTGAGCGCCCCGATAGGAATCGATCGTCGAGATCCCCATCTTCGACATGACCTTCAGGATGCCCTTATTCGCCGCCTTAATAAAGCGCTGCGCGCCCTGTTCTGTTGAGATATCCGTCAGGGAGCCGTTTGCGATCAGATCATCGAGGATATCGAAGACCATGTAGGGGTTGATCGCGCTCGCGCCGTAGCCGAGCAGCAGCGCGAAGTGATGCACCTCGCGCGCCTCGCCGGTCTCGACCAGCAGCGCCGTCTTCGTCCGGGTGCCCTCGCGCACGAGGTGGTGGTGGACACCGGCGACGGCCATCAGACTCGGGATCGGCGCGTGCGCTTCGTCGACGCCGCGGTCCGACAGAATCAGCATCGTCGCGCCATCGGCGACGGCTTTGCTGGCCTGCCGGCAGAGCAGGTTCATCGCCAGCGACAGCCCGCCGCTACCCAGCTCGACATCGAAGACCATCGGCAGTTCGACAGCTTTGAAGCCCGGCGCGTCGTAGCCGGCCAGCCGGGCCAGCTCGTCGTTGGTCAGAATCGGCGAGTCGATCTCGACCTGCCGGGCGTTGTCCGGACCCGGCGCAAGAAAGTTGCCGCCCGGTCCGACGAGCGTCTGCATCGACGTCACCAGCTCCTCGCGGATGGCATCGAGCGGCGGATTCGTGACCTGGGCGAAGAGCTGCTTGAAGTAGTTGAAGAGCAATTGCGAGCGCTCCGACAGCACCGCCAGCGGCGTGTCGTTGCCCATCGAGCCAATCGGCTCCTCCCCCTTCACCGCCATCGGCCCAACCAGCAACCGCAAGTCTTCATGCGTATACCCGAACGCATGCTGCAATTGGAGAAGAGAGGGCACGTCACTCGTAGGGGCGAACCTCGTGTTCGCCCGGTCGGCGTCCCCGCCGACATTGCCACCCGATTGACCAACATCCCCGGAGATCATGTCCTGTGCCGCGCCTTGATGGCCATCGCGTGTCGTCGTACCCGACGACCGGGCGGAGATGAACTCCGCCCCTACGACGGCGTTCGGAGTCGGTTGTGCCGGAATGTCGTTGAGATGGACGCGGCTCTGGGCGAGCCAGTCGGCGTAGGGCTCGGCGGCGGCGATCTCGGCCTTGATCTCCTCGTCGGGGATGATCCGGCCCTGGACCGTGTCGATCAGGAGCATCTTGCCCGGTTCGAGGCGGCCCTTGTAGACGACATCCTCCGGCGCGATGTCGAGCACCCCGACCTCAGAGGCCAGGATGACGCGGTCGTCGCTGGTGACGTAGTAGCGACCGGGGCGCAGCCCGTTGCGGTCGAGCGTCGCGCCGATCAGTTCGCCGTCAGTGAAAGCCACCGCCGCCGGGCCGTCCCACGGCTCCATGATCGCGGAGTGGAAGTCGTAGAAGGCGTGTTCGTTCGCGCCCATCGTCGTGTGGTGCTGCCAGGGTTCGGGGATCAGCATCATCAGCGCGTGCGGCAGCGAGCGGCCTGTCATCAACATGAATTCGAGGACGTTGTCGAGCGCCGCCGAGTCGCTGCCACCCGGCTGGATCACCGGCAGCAGATCGGCCAGCTCGTCGCCGAAGATCTCCGACTCCAGCAGCTGCTCGCGGGCGTGCATCCAGTTAATGTTGCCGCGCAGCGTGTTGATCTCGCCGTTGTGAGCCAGGTAGCGATACGGGTGTGCCAACGACCAGGTTGGGAAGGTGTTGGTGCTGAAGCGTTGATGCACCAGCGCTAAGGCGCTCTCGATGGCCGGGTTGGTCAGATCCGGGTAGTAGCCCGGCAGCTGCTCGGCCGTCAGCATGCCCTTGTAGATCAGCGTCCGCGACGACAGGCTGGCGACGTAGAGCGGCGCGCCGCTCTTCTCGATCCGCCGCCGCAGCAGGTAGAGCTTGCGTTCGAGATCGAGACCCGACAGCGCCTGCTCGCCCGAGCCGATGAAGACCTGCTGGACATCCGGCTCGCCTGCCTTGGCAGCGTTGCCGATCTCGCTGTTGTCCTGCGGCACAGCGCGCCAGCCGAGCAGCTCCAGCCCGCTCGCGGCGATCTGCCCCGCGACGACCTCCCGGCACTGCTCCGCCTGACTAGGATTCTGCGGCATGAAGAGCATCCCGACGCCGTAGTGGCCGGGATCTGGCAGTTCGATACCAAGTTCGCCACAGACATGGCGATTAAACCGCTGTGGAATCTGGATCAGAATGCCCGCGCCGTCACCGGTCGTCTTTTCGTAGCCCGATGCGCCGCGGTGGCGCAGATTCTGGAGCGCGGTCAACCCCTGTGCAACGACCTCATGCGACGCGCGGCCCTTTATGTCGACGAAGAAGGCCACGCCGCAGGCGTCGTGCTCCCAGCGCGGATCATATAACCCGGCAGCGGACGGAAGCCCCGCCCCATTGTTCTTACTCGATGCGTTCACCACTCACTCGATCCCAGGAAATACAGGCAATACCAGCCCGTGGCCAGCCCTGATTGCGCGTGTACTCGGAAAAAGCAAAACCGGCAGATGTGCGATTGACTTCTGCCGGCGTCGATGCCTGTGATGCGTTGTCTAGAAACGCATTAGAACATCCTGCATACCGGCATCCCGGTATGGGGCCTTATCCCGTGGGTGGTGGTGGGACACGGTTGAGGGTGTCTTCGGCTGGTATGGCGTTCAGCGTGGACGGTGCTTTCCGCAGCAGCGCCCAGGTTGAGATGGGACACGAGCTTGCTCCCGCTCGGTATGACCAGTTACTCCGAATCGGCTCCAATATACAACCAGAACCCGTTTCACGCAAATTCGCAACTTCGGAGTGACCGTATGCAGCGTCTTGCTGTGGCATTGACTCGGACATACTGCGGCCGATGAAAGACTGCACTCTGGCTACGCGTTTTGGACCCTGCTCCGGTGGCAAGCCTGACGCAGCGCCCGCCACGCAACGAACGATCGCGCACCGACTCCGATGGCAGCGACATGTGCCAACCCGCCAAAGGCTGCAATGAGTGCATGTTCTCCGACTACTTCGCCTGTGAAGCCATTCGACAACGTCAGCACGCCCATCAGACCGAGGAAGGGCACGGAGCCCACAGGCACGAGCCACCATTGACTATGCCGTGCCGCCTCGGCCTGCAAGCGCAGCAGCAGCGCTTCTTCCCCAGGGAAGAGTAGGTATTCGAAGGGCACGAACATGCCAACTACACCACCGGCAGCCATTGCAGGCACCCAAGCAATGTTGCTCAGTGAGGCGTCTTCTTGAATCCTGGCGAGGGGCAACCAGATAGCGAAAATGCAAGACGATAAGAGGAACGCTCCCTGAAGCAGGAGACCGCACCGCAACTTCCATCCTTCGTCGACGTCAAGGTAGCCTCGTTCAAGCAAGAGCCCACCAGCACCTGCCATAAGAGTCACCACGAGCGTAGTTGCAATCCACAGAAGAAAGCACTGGCCGAACGACAAGTCGAAGAGCGCATCGAGGCCCACTGTGTCTATCACTCCCGGTAGGATGAGTAGCCGACGTGAATCTCAACGCCCTGCCACTCCACGAGCTTGAGGTTGCCAGCCGCCGAGGACGACCATTTGCTGGTAATCAACAGCGTAGTCTCAGCGGTCCATTCCAGATTCACGTCCTGCGGCCGGACGCTGCCGAGCGCGAGTTCGATCTGTTGCGGATGCTCATCCAACACGAACATAGTCTGTCGGCTAACGACGACGCGGGTATTCCAACCTACAGCGCCACGATCACTCGATCGAACCTGCGCCACGTAGCCGCCGTCGCGATCCGGGGATGTAACCAGCGGTCCCTGCAAATCCTTACATCCCGCAGCCAACATGAAACCGAACAACAGACCGGGACCAACGACGGTCAGAACGGCAATCGCAATGACAGAAAGTGCCCAGGCTGCTACGAGCGCACATCCTCCCGCCATCCCCAGGACAAAATTCCGCGTGTTGGTCGTCATCGGACCTCTTTGCGTAAGCTTGCAGCAACTCTTAGTCGTTCGATCTCGCGACACCACGACGCGGTGTGATGCGTTCGCAAGATTCCGGATTGACGCCCTGGCCAATCTCTTGGGATACGGGACCACCACCAATGCCGTGGCGTAGCGGCCACCACACCAGACAGCCATTTAGCCAATCAGTGGACTCGACTGTCAGGCGGCGAAACTCCTCATCCCACGGCCGCATGGCTTCTTCGAATAGAGCCCGAGATTCTGGGCCAAGAAGTGCCGCGACACCATCGATGATGTCGCGGCCATCGAGGTCATTTTCGTAGTCCCACTTCGAAAACTGGTATCCATCTCGTACATCCTCGACGGTGATCTGCCACAGTCGCAACCACTCGTCAGGTTTCCGCAAATTCGACAGCTTTGCCCGTGCCGCAACCTGGTCCAGAAATGCTTCCGCCGCCTCCCGCTCGTGTGGCTGGAAGCGCTCCTCAATCACATCGTCTACTTTCCCAGTACCGGCATTGATCTCTACAGTAGATCCTACATTCCGGGCTTCCTAGCCTAGCGTCTGGCTGGCTACAATTGCCGCGCAACGAACGAGACGTTAGCCCCGGGGAGCACTGTTTGCCTGCATCACACGAACTGGCCGTTGGAACCGAACTGGAAGGGGTCATTGTCCGTGATTACGGGCTCTGGTTCGATGTCCAGACCGAGGCCGGGATCGTGCGCTGTACGCTGCGGGGCATCCTGAACCGGGAACGGGTCAAGACCGATCCGGCCGCCGTCGGGGATCGGGTGCGGGTCTCGGTCGCCAGCCTGGAGACCGATCCGCCGGAGGGTGCGATCGAAGAGGTCGCGCCACGCAGGACGTCCCTCTCGCGGCTGTCGCGCGGCACCGACGACGTCGAGCAGGTCATCCTGGCCAACCCCGACCAGCTGCTGGCCGTCTATGCCATCCGCGAACCGACACCATCGCCACGCATGATCGACCGTATGCTGCTGATCGCCGAAGCGCGCGATCTGCCGGCGTCGGTCTGCTTCAACAAGATCGATCTCGGCGGCGGGGAGCAGCTCGACGAGCTATCCGAGCGCTTCAGGATGGCCGGCTACCCGGTCCTCCACACCAGCGCCGAGACCGGAGCGGGGCTGGACGAGCTGCGGGCGCACCTGCAGGGCAAGATCACCGCCTTCGCCGGGCCGTCGGGGGTCGGCAAGAGCACGCTGTTGAACGCTCTCGCGCCCGATTTCGAGGTCCCAACCGGTGAGATCAGCGACGCGACCGGCAAGGGCCGCCACACGACGACCTGGGTCCAGCTCTTCCGGATCGCCCCGAACACCTACATCGGCGACACCCCCGGGATGCGCCAGCTCGGCCTCTGGGGCGTCGAGTTCGATTATCTCGACGAGTATTTCCCCGACTTCGAGCCCTACCTCGGCCAGTGCCGCTTCACCGACTGCCGCCACCTGAGCGAGCCCGGCTGCGCGGTGCTCGCCGCGGTCGATGCAGGGACAATCCACCTTGACCGCTACGGCAGCTACAAGGCGCTCATCGGCGGCGATGACGCAGAGGACCTTGGCTAGGTGCAGCCTACCCGGCAAGCGAACGTGATACACGCGCGCGCTCGTGAAGAATCGCATCCCAATCCTCGGGCAGTGGCGCCGTGCCGAGGTCGTTGATACAGAAGCGCACGACTTCCTCAATCGGTACCGTTCCAGTCGGCACGTGCAGGGCGTTGAGGCTCACATATTGCGCGCCCAGATTGATCGGAGCCGGCCCTTGCAGGTGATGCCGTGCCCACCGCTCATCGGCCCCTTCAGGTTCGCCCACATATTCCCAGCGAAACACGGGCTCCCGCTGCTCTTGTGGCCGTAGAGCATAGCGATACCAGACCATGCGCAAAGCGGTCATCGTGCCATCTTCGTCATCTGCCGGGACACAGTGCAGCCGCAGGCTCAAGTGCATCTGGCCATAGGCTGTACTGAGCGTCACCGGCACGGCCCGACCCGCTTCACGGTAGTGAATGATGGCGTAGTCTCTACCTCGTTCAAAGGAAGCATCAGCCTACGCTGGCTGAGCGTACGGTTGATTGTGCGGTTGAGATGGTCGGTCAGTGTGCGAACAGCCTGGCGAAAAGTACGGCCGGCTATCGACATGCGCTACGCTTCACCAGCACGATACATCCTTAGCCATGACGCTACATCAGTCCCTAGCTCGCTCGGCGGCAGTGTCCCAGCAAGCGCTTTCGCATAGGCCCCATCAAAGGTCAGGCCAAGCTCAGCCGACTCGATCTCTATGAGCTCCCGTAGTTGCTTGCGGGTCAGCTCGCCATCGTCAATCGCATCGATCAAATGCTGCGGAAGCACGGATTGTATTGTGTTAACCGTGTCAGCCATTGTCGTGCTCCTTTGTCGTGATAGGGCAATGGTTTCATGCCCATATGCGCCTGTCAACGGATGCCAGCGCGAATCCTGCGAGATCGAGTTGGACGGATTCCGGCACAGCGCACGGGTAGTCAAGCCGGGCGACGCACCGCGTCGCGGCTACATGGTTGGTGAGGTCACCGCATGAGCACGAAGCCGATGCCGTTGGGAGCCGCGACGCGATGCGTCGCCTGTCCTTGGCCGATGGCATCGTTGGCGTGGGAAGCACACGTAGCAGCGGTGCACGCTCGGCCGCGAGCCGTGGATCTGCGCGACAGGCGGGTCTAGCTGCCGGCGATGACCTCGTTCCGCAGAGTGCCCAGCTCGCTGATCGACGCTTCGACGATGTCGCCGGGGTTGAGGTAGAGCTTCTGGGCTGCGCCGACGCCGGCCGGGGTGCCGGTCGCGATGATCGCGCCAGGCTCCAACGGGATAACCTCCGACAGAAACGAGACGATCTCGTAGCTGTTGAAGATCATCTGGGCCGTCGAGCCGTCCTGCCGGGTGTCACCGTTGACCGCGAGCGAGATTGCGAGAGCGTGCGGGTCAGCCAGCTCGTCGGCGGTCGTGATCGTCGGACCGAGGATCGAGAAGCTGTCGAACCATTTGCCGAGCAACCAGTCGTAGAAGTGGTCGCCATCACGCGCTTTGCGTTCGTTCGCGATCGTCAGCGAGCGGCCCGAGACGTCGTTGAAGACGCTGTAGCCGGCGATGTAGGCGGGCGCGTCGGCGACCGATACGTGGCTGGCGCGCCGGCCGATGACGATCGCCAGCTCGACCTCGTAATCGACAGCCTCGCTCATCGCCGGGAGGCGGATCGGGTCGTGCGGGCCGATGACGCTGTTCGAGGGTTTGATGAAGGGCCGCATCGTCGTTTCGGACTTCTCGTTGGCGACCATGCCGCTCTCGAGGATGTGGTCGACGTAGTTGCCCGCCAGGGCGTAGACATGGCGTGGCCGGGGCAGCGGGGCGAGGAGCGTGACCGCATCGAGCGCCACCGTCGGCAGGCCACTCTGGAGTCCTCGCTCAACGGCATCGGCGGCAGCCTCCAGGCCGCCCGCGCCGAGATCAAGCAAGCCGAGCAGCGTCTCCGGCAGATCCATGCCTGCGGCTGTCCCGGCTGCCTTGAGATTCAGCAGGCGATTGCCGTCGAGCAGCACCCCGACCTGAGGCGCGGACGCTCCGACTGCATAGGTTGCCAAGCGCATGTCAATCCCTCTCCCTTAGATGTCTGTGGATTCTCTAAACGCGTTCAACCTGGCCACTGGCCATCGAGCGGTAGACGGCCTCGAGGGTCGCGATCTGGCTCCGGCCGTCGTAGACCGTCCGCAGCGGTTGATCGCCGCTCTCAACACAGGCGAGGAACTCGGTGATGACCGGTTCGAGCATCGCCTGGACGACCGGGTTGACCGGCTGCGACCGGCGCTCGTCGGGTCCGGCAAAGAGTGTCAGAAATGGCCGCGTCTCGTCGGACATGAGCGTGCCCTGCGAGCCATGCACCCGCAGCCCGTAGTCGCCGCCGGTGACGTGTGTCTGCGTCGGCGAGCGCCCGGCGATGATTGTCGCCGAGACATCGTGTTCGAGCGTCAGGCAGACGAGCCCGAAGTCCTCGACGCAGTGCTCGCGGTGCGGCTCGAAGAAATAGTTTCCGGCGCTGGTATAGGCCGTCTCGACCTCCAGCCCGGTCAGGTAGCGCGCCGTATCGACGTGGTAGCCGAGGAAGTTCATCAGCTCCCCGCCGCCACTCAGGCTGGTGTCGACGACGAGTTGGAAGTCCTCGACCGAGCCGGAGGTCAGGCCACCGGCCGAGACCCACGAGAGATGCAGCGCGAAGGGCAGGCCAATCGCGCCGTCGTCAATGGCCTCCCGCAGCCGCTGGATCGAGGGCGAGTAGAGCCGGTGGATATAGGTCAGAGTCACGCCCGCCTGTTCGACGGCTGCGACGACGCGGTCGGCGTCGGCCACGGTCGTCGCCATCGGCTTGTCGACGCAGATGTGCTTCCCGGCCTCGGCCGCCTGGACCGCCAGTCGCGCGTGGCGCGTCGGTTCGCTACAGATACAGACGATATCGACATCGGGGCGCGCCAGCGCGTCGCCGACATCGCGGACATAGGGCACTCCATAGCGTTCGGCGAACTCGACGTTGACTGCGTGCATCCAGCCCGGAATATCCGGCTCGTCGGCGACGGCGACGATCTCGACGTCGTCGCGGGCGTCGAAGAGCGGCGCGTAGGTGCCCTGGTGGCGGACACAACTGATAAGCAATAGACCAAGCGAGTTCGCCATCGCGATCAGGCCCCTTCCAGCATCTCGTGCAGCTCGACGGCCCGGCCGGTGGCGAGCGCTTGGTTGGCGGCGGCGGCACAGGCCAGCGCCTGGCGGACCTGTTCCGGCGTCACCAGCGGCGGCTCGTCGCCACGGCACAACGCGATGAAATGAGCCAGCTGCCGGCGCAGGCTGACCTCCGCCTCGGAGGTAAAGGGCCGCCCACCGTCGGCGTCGAGCAGAAGTCCGTCGTCGGGCAGTCGCCAACCGGCCTGCCCTCCGGTGCCATAGAGACGGAACTCCTGGTGGCGGCTGCTCCGGCCCGGCAGCCCGGCGTGATATTCGATCAAGGCGTTCGCGCCGCTCTCGAAGCGCACGGCGATGTGGCTGTAGTCGTGGACGCCGGTGCCTCGGGCAGCGATGTCCTGCCCCTGGGCGTAGACGCGCGCCGGTGGCTCGTCCATTAACCAGATGGCGAGATCGAGCCCGTGTATCGCCAGGTGGAAGGGCATGCCGCCAGAGCGCGTCGGGTCGGCCTGCCAGCTGCGCCAGCCGGTCGGCCAGGGCCGCGAGGAGTTCGAGACCCAATTGAAGAGCACCGGCTGGCCGAGCACGCCGCCCCGGACACTTGACCAGAGCGCGTGGACCGTCGGCTCGAAGCGCAGGCTCTGGCCGGCCGCCAGAACGACCCCGGCCTCGGCGCTTGCCTGCATCAGGCTGTCAAAAGCGGCAACTTCGAGGGCAACCGGTTTTTCGACGAGGACGTGCTTTCCGGCGGCGATGGCGGCCTGCGCCAACGTGACATGGGTATCGGTCGGCGTCGCCAGGATGACCGCCTCGATCTCGTCATCGGCCAGCACCGTCTCCAGCGTCGCGACCGCCGCGCCGGTCAGACGCGCGAGCGCGGAGGCCCGGCCCTGATCGAGGTCGACGACGCTGATGAGATTGGCCGTGGGCACAGCGGCAGCGGCGTTGGCGTGCTGCCGGCCGAACATGCCGCACCCGACCAGCGCCAGGCCGAACGCAGAGTTGTCAACCATTTGCTACTCTCCTCGTCCAGCCCGGATGCGCCGAGGATCGAGCACATCCTGGACACCATCGGCAAAGAAATTCATCGCCATAACAACAAGCGTGATCGCCAGGCCTGGGAAAACGGCATAGGTAAATGAGCGCCGCAGATACCCCTGGGCATCGCTGAGCATGTTGCCCCAGGAGGCGTCCGGCGGCTGGCTGCCCAGCCCGAGAAAACTCAGGGTCGCCTCGACGACGATGGCGAAGGGCGCGGCGATCGCCATCTGGACAATCGCCGGCATGATCGTGTTCGGCAGCAGGTGGCGAAACATCAGGCGGCTGTTGGACGCGCCAATCGACCGCGCCGCCAGGGCGTAGTCCTGTCCCTTCGCCGACAACGTCGACGCCCGCACCAGCCGCGAGAAGACCGGCATGTTGACGATAGCGATGGCGATGACGGCATTGATCCAGCCCGGCCCGAGAATCGCGACGATGCCAATCGCCAGGAAGATCGTCGGAAAGGCCAGCAGGGTGTCCCAGACGCGCATGATCGTCGAATCGACCCAGCCGCCGAAGAAGCCGGTGATCAGGCCGCTCGTCGCGCCGATCGTCGCGGCGAAGATGACCGCCAGCAAGCCGGAGACCATCGCCGGGCGGGTCGCGACGATCGTCCGGCTGAAGATGTCGCGGCCCAGCTCGTCGGTCCCGAACCAGAACGTGCTCGATGGCGGCGCGAGCTGGTCGAGCAGGTGCGGCTCGTTCGGGTCGTAGGGCGTGATGTAGGGTCCGATAACGGCCAGCACAGCCAGCAGCAGCAAGACAACGCCGCCAACCAGCCCCAAGCGGTGACGCACCAAGCGCCGGATGAACCCGAACCGTTTCGGCGCGACGACGCGCGCCATACGCTCCGCCGCGGCGCTGGTGGCCTGGACCTCCTGGCTGCTCATGGGCCGACCACGACCACCCCCGTAGAGACGCGCCGCTGGCGCGTCTTTGAACCGATGCTGTCAATTGCCGCCGGTAGGGTATGGCCCGAAACCGAGACGCGCCAGCGGCACGTCTCTACGGGGGCGCTAGGACATCGCGCGCTAGTTGCCATCGAACTTCACCGTCGGATCGAGGTAGGCGTAGGAGATGTCGACCAGCAGATTTGTCAGCAGGAAAGCTAGAACAACGAACATCAGCGTCGCCTGGACCACCGGGTAGTCGCGATTCAGGATCGAGCTGATGACCAGCCGGCCAACGCCCGGATAGGCGAAGACCGACTCGGTAACGACCGCGCCGCCGAGCAAGCGGCCGAACTGAATGCCCAGCACCGTCACCGTCGGCAGGAGCGCGTTGCGTAGCGCGTGCCTGCGCAGGACAGCGCCCTCGCGCAGCCCCTTGGCGCGGGCGGTACGGACGTAGTCGGCCCCGAGCGTGTCGATCATCGCCGAGCGGATGAAGCGCGAGAAGACGGCGATATTCGAGACGGCGATCGTGATGACCGGCATGATCAGGAACTTCAGATTAGCGGTGAAGAAGGCGTCGGGATCGCCGGCCCCGCTGGGCGGCAGCCATTGATACCTGACACTGAGCAGCAGAATCAACATGATGCCCAGCCAGAAGCTCGGGATCGCCAGCCCGAGCGAGCTGAGGCCGGTGATCGCCAGATCGACCGGCTGGTTCTGGCGCACTGCTGAGAAGATGCCCATCGGAATGCCGATGATCAGCGAAAGCGCCAGCGCGAAGAAGACAAGCCGCAGCGTGTTCGGGAAGGCCTCGGCCACGAGCTGCGCGGCGGGCCGGTTGTTGACGAGCGAGCGCCCGAGATCGAACTGCAAGACATCACCGACCCAGATGGCGTAGCGGACCGGGATCGACTTATCGAGCCCGAGCCGTTCACGCTCGGCCGCGATCTCCTCGGGCGTCGCTTCGGTCCCGAGCCGGATCTGGGCTGGATCGCCCGGCGAGAGGCTGATGATCGCGAAGATGAGAATCGAGGCCAGAAAGAGCGTTGGCAGCAACAGCAAGATACGGCCTAGCACGTACCTGGACATCGCTCCTCCTGACCTCGCTACCTTAGGTGCTCAACTCCGTCAGCGCCGCTAGCTAACCGCCGTATCGCCGAAGCGGATGTAGCCGTTCAGGTCGAAGGCGACACCCGAGACATTCGGCTCGAAGGCCCAGATGCGCGGGTCGGTCGCGACCTGGATGACATGCTGCTCTTCGACGATGATCTCGTTGAGACGCTGGTAGATCTCAGCCCGGCGCTCCTGGTCGGCCTCGACCGCGCCTTCGGCGACGAGGTCTTCGAGCTCCTGGTTGACGAAGCCGAACTTGTTGACCTCGGGGTCGCCCCGGTAGTTCGTCTGGGTGCTCCAGAAGATCGCCGGGTCGCGGCCAACGCGGGCATTCAGCCAGGGATGAACATCGAAGCCGAGCAGGTCCGGCGCGCCGCCAATCTCATAGAACTGAGCGGTCTCGACCTCGTTGACCGTCAGGCTGATCCCGATCTGCTCGAGGTCTTGCTGCCAGATCAGCATGAAGAGCTTCATCTGCGGCCAGCGCGGCGTGACATGCGTCTCCATCTCAAGGTCGGAGACGCCCGCCGCTTCGAGCAGCTCCGCCGCCCGGTCGAGGTCGAAAGCGTGGGCGTTCGCGAGGTCGGCCCGGTAGGCGATCGACGCGTCGAGGTAGAAGGGCGATGTGATCGGGTTCGAGATGCCGAAGAAGGCCGCCTCGACCATCTGCTCGCGGTTCAACGAATAGGAGAGCGCCTGGCGCACTTCACGCTGGTCGAACGGCGACTTGGTCAGGTTCACCAGCATGTTGAAGAAGCTGCCCGAGGCCTCGTTGAGAATGATCTCGTAGTTGCCGGTGTTCTCTAGCGGCTCGACATCGCCGGGGCTGGTGATCTGGATGATCTGGGCGGTGCCCGCCTCGAGGTTGGGAATGAGCGTCTCGGCGCTCTCCAGCCGGGCGATCGTCAGCTCGTCGAGATGCGGCAGCTCCGGGTCATAGTACTCCGCAAACTGCTCGAACTCGGCCTGCTGGTTGGGCGTCCACTCGGTCATCGTGAAGGGCCCGGTGCCGACCGGCAGATTCTCCAGGAAGCCGATGTCGTTCGGATCGTCGACACGAATCGCGAACCAGTAATCGAGGATGTCGGTGATGTAGGGTACCGGCTCATCAAAGTGGAACTCGATCGTCAGGTCGTCAGTCGCGACGACGTCGGTGATCGGCGCGGTGAGGTTGGCGTGCTTGGCGATCGTCGCGTTTTCGAGGAGCGCCTCGTCGCGCGTGTAGCCGTACATCGTCACGAAGTCCTCGGCCGTGAAGGCCGCGCCATCCTGCCAGGTGATGCCCTCGCGCAGAGTGACAGTGAACGTCAGCGCGTCGTCGGACATCTCCCAGGACTCGGCCAGGTCGGGGTTCTCCGCGCCGCTGCTGTCCTTCCAGAGCAACTTCGAGAAGGATTGGTTGTAGACCGACATGTTGACAGCGCTGACGGTCCAGGGATTGAAGTCGTTGAAGGCGCCGGCTTCGGCGTAGGTCAGCGCCCCGCCAGCCATTGCGCCGCCGTCATCGTCGCCCGGCGTTGGCTCGTCATCGTCCTCGGCGCTGGGCGTCTCTGCGGCATCGTCGGCGGTCGTCGCCGTCGGCTCCTCGGTATCGCCACCGCCCGAGCTATCCCCGCCGTCATCATCATCGTCGTCGTCATCGTCGCCGCCGCAGGCAGTGATGAGCAGGCCGCCCGTGGCAAGCACGGTAAAGCCAAGGAATGCCCGGCGATTGAGTCGCGCTTCAAGATCTGAGAGTTGCATGGATTCTTCCCCCTCTAGCCGCGGCTGGCCTCCACGCCGGCCGCAGCCAACGTGCTACGAACCGTCCGAGGTGAGACTGGCGGTTCGTTCTGTTAGCGGTGTTGCTGAGATCACGATATGCGATCGAACTCCTTCCTCGGCCTGGTCGGGGTCTCCGGAGAGGAGCGCGCCAAGCAGGCGTTCGTGCCGCTCCCGGACATCCACCGGATCGTGGTGGGAATCGGGCGGCACACTGGCGGCAACGAGCCAGGCAAGCGGATCGAGGACGCCCCAGACACGCCGCAGGACGTTGTTGTCCGCAAGCTCGACGATAGTTTCATGGAAGCGCGCGTTGTGGCTGGCGGTGCGGGTCCAGTCCCGTTCGAGGGCGGCGTCCTCCATGCGGTCGATCAACCCGCGCAAGCGGCGTTCGTCGGCCGCGCCGATGTTCCGGCAGGCCAGCCGCGCGGCGTGGGCCTCGATCATCGCCCGCACCTCGCGAATCTCGCGGATATCCCGTTCGGTGAACTCGGCCACGAATGCGCCGCGGCGCGGGCGGTGTTCGACCAGCCCGTCGTGCGCCAGCCGGGCGAGCGCTTCGCGGACCGGCGACCGGCTAACGCCAAGTCGTTCGGCGATCTCGACCTCGTTGACGCGGTCGCCCGGCCCCAGCGCCCCGTTGTGGATGGCCTCGACGATCGCTTCGTAAACGAGATTGTGCAGCGAACGTTTCCGCACTTGCTCGCTGAAATCCTTTGTGGGCCAGCCTGACTCCACCTTGCCGCCGCCTCCATCTCGTCGATTGTCGACAGTGTACCAGCCGTGAATCACCCGTCAAGGCCTCAGCCACAGACGCCCGCGCAACCTGGAGTCTCTACACAAGAAGGCTGTAGTGGTAGGCAGACCCCGTTGAGCTGGTTCGGACTCCAGATCCTATGTGAAGACAGCGCCCCGGCCGTTGCTGGCGGACAACAGCCGGGGCGGAGGTGTGCCTGTCTGGAGTGCCTCGGCGCGCGTCAGACAGGTGCTTTGCGCTCTATGTCGCGCGCTGGTTTGGCAGCCGCAGGTGTGAGTCGGCTATCTGGCGCGCGCCGTGTTGAGCGCTTCAGTCCACCACAACAGGTCATCGACCAGCGCGTCGGCTCTATCTCCCAGCTGATTGAGCTCATCCACGGGGTCACCGCCCTGTTGACGCGCCGCCATCACGGCAAGCGGCAAATGCAACGCAGGCCGAATCGGCGCCATCTGCAGCTCGATCGCGATCAACCGCAGCTGCTCGACCGCCCGCGCCCCGCTCACGCCGCCATAACCGACGAAGGCGATCGGCTTGCGATTCCATTCGGCGTAGACGTAGTCAAGGGCGTTCTTGAGCACAGCAGAGTAGCCGTGGTTGTACTCGGGCGAGACAACGATGAACGCGTCCGACGCGCCAATCGCCGCCGTCCAGCGATTAACCGCGTCGCTTTCAAATGGTTCGCGGTTCGGATTCGCCGGCGAGGTCGGCTCGTCAAAATATGGCATCGGATAGTCGCGCAAGTCGAGCAGCCGGACAGCGAGGTCCTCTCGCCCCTGCAAGCGTTCGTAGAGCCACTGCGCGGGGATCTCCGAGAAGCGGCCCGGTCGTGTGCTGCCGACGATAATGGCGATGGAGGGACGCTCCAAGCCGTTCATCTCCGAGTTACTGGTGCTCATCTACCTGTGCCTTTCTTCATGTCTATGCGTTAAGGCGAGTCTGCCGATCGCCTTCGTACCATTTGCTGTCGCGCATGATGCGCTGGTCGCAATGCGCCGACGGCAAAACCACCACCCGTTGATTATCCAACACACGTTGGATACGCTTCGAGTTTAGGGATCCAGCATCGAGATTCAAGCCACAATCCGAGAGTTTCGTTGCTTTCCCGACATTTCTTCTACATTGTTGGATTACTCTCACAGCGGAGGCTCACAGATGGCCATCAGCACAGAGCGAATCGACCCGCGGGTCCAGCGTACGCGCGGCCTGATCCAGCAGGCCTTCCAGGCACTCATGCGCGAGCAAGGCTTCGAATCCATCACGATCCAGAGCATCACCGAGCGGGCCACGGTCAACCGCAGCACCTTCTACGCCCATTTCACCGACAAATACGATCTGATGGACACGCTCATGCGGGAGCAGGTCCGGGATGTGCTCCGCCGGACCCTGCCGGATGACGCGCCGGTCAATCGCGCCCATCTCCACGCGCTCACACGCGCCATTTGTGAGTACCTGATGAATTTCCAGAGCGCGCGCTGCCAGGCCGCCGGCCACGACCAGTGCGAGCCCTTGATCGAGGCCGCGGTTCAGGCGGAGCTGCATAGCTTCATCGAAGCCTGGTTCAAACGGCTACCCGGCCCGACGACGCCGCCCGATGTGTCAGTCGCCATGGCGGCCTCGATCGCGAGCTGGACGATCTTCGGAGCCGGCCTTCACTGGCGCAATGCGGCCCAGCGCTGCTCGCTCGATGATCTGTCATGGCAAGTCGTGGCGGCGCTTACCAAGGGCGTTCCAGCAGCTATGGGCCAACCCGGACGGCTCGCCTGACGGGCGTCTCCCCGGCCGAACCTGTCGGGGCCGGCGCACGCCCTCCGCTAGTCGGCGCCGCGCAACCAGGCCTTGATCTCCGGTGCGTGCACGAGGTGATAATGGTGGTACATGCCGCCGACGACCGCCGGGCCCAGCGCCTCGTCCGTCCAGCTGAGCCAATCGAAGCGACCAGGTTCGAAAAGCGCCTCGTCCGGCAACGCCGTGATGAGCTGCTCGAGCCGCTCAAATGTCGCTGCCGACTCAGCGAGGATCTGGTCAAGCGGCTTGTCAAGGTTCGTCTCGTAGAACCAACGGTTGATCGTGTCGAGATCCTCGGCTTCATCAAGCCCGTCGGGCCAGGGGTAGCCGGGTTCTTCATCGCGCAAGGCCGCTTCAAGCCGGACAGCGGTCACGGACCGCCAGCCGGTCAAATGCGCGATGAGATCCTTGAGCGATAACGCCTCAAAGCTGCCTTGCTGGACGGCGCGCTCCTCGCCCGCCTCGACGATGACCGCAGCCAGCGCAGCCCGAACGTCACGGACAGCTTCGAGCAGAGCCGCACGACTGTTGAACTCTTCCATACGCAGCCTCCTGGCGGCACTGCCTTCACGCCGATGCGGAGAGGAACTCCCTCACAGTCGAATTGTATGCCTCAGACCGCTCAACGCAGGGCAGATGACCGGCGTTCTCGATCACGACGAGGCGGCTGCCAGGGATATTGGCGTGCATCTCGCGGGCCCGCTCCGGCGGCACGATGCCGTCGCTGTCGCCGGCGGTGATCAGCGTCGGGACGGTGATCGTCGGCTGGACAGCGAGCGTGTTGGCGTTGGCCAGCGCGATGGCGGCCATGCGGTAGCCTGGCGAGTGAATCTCGGCCAGGACCGACTCGACCTCGGCGACGAGCGCTCCCGGCGCATCCGGCATCAGCAGGGCGTGGACCCGCTGCCGGGCCATCTCCTCCGGCGTCAGCGCATCGAGAGCGTTCAGGCGTGCCTGCAACGCAGAGTCGCGCTCAGCGGCCGGCTGCGCCTCGCCACCGGCATAGGTGTCGCTCAGCACCAGCGAGCGAAAGCGTTCGGGATTGCGCCGGTAGTACTCCTGCGCCAGCACTCCACCCCACGATTGGCCGATGATGTGCGCCTCTGCGATCCCCAGCTCGTCAAGAAAGCCGTCGAGTCGCTCGGCATAGTCGGCCATCGTCCAGCCATCGCCCTCGGGATCATCCGAGCCGCCGTAGCCCGGCGCATCCCAGGCCGTCACCCGGAACCCGTCCGACAACCCCTCCAGCTGATAGCGCCAGAGCCGCGTGTTCCCGCCGATCCCGTGCAGCAGCACAACATCCTGTCCCGCGCCACGCTGGTCGTAGTGAATCGCTAATCCACCAACATCGACAGCTACCATGCCCACCCCTCCCGCTTCGGCTCCGACCGCGTGCCCCGATGCTATTGGCAGCATCAGACCACATGTCTGGAACACCACGCAACGCGCGTAACAACATGTTCAATTGCAGGAGGCTAACTGCCGATGAACCAATCAGCACTACCCGCGCGAAGCCTTCCAGCGAGGCAGCATCGCGGTGCTAGACTCCGTGCAGGCAGACAACTTGGCATTGCGACCACGCGATGCATACGGAAACTGGCGGGGGGATCGTGATTCAGACACCGGATATCGAACGGCCAGACGCTTCACTGACCGCAGGTCTCGCCGGGGTTGGCAGCGCCACCGCAAGCGGCGACCTCCACCGGCTTGGTATTCGTGACGCCCACCTGCGCGGCATTACAAGCTGGACGCCAGGCAAGGCCGTCGTCGGCCCAGCCCTGACGTTGCAGTTCATGCCAAAACGGGAAGATCAATACGATGAAGATGAGTACGCCGACCCCGAGCGACAGCTCCACCGCCACGTGCTCTATCACACTCAACCAGGGGACATTGTCGTCGTCGACGCCCGCGGCCATCTGGGTGCCGGCGTCTTTGGCGAGATGATGCTTACCTATTTCAAGGGCCGAGGTGGGATTGGCGTCGTGATCGATGGCTGCATCCGCGACTTCCCCGAGGCCAAGGAGCTCGATCTCGGGCTTTGGCTTCGCGGAGTCACCCCGAATTTCCATACACAGAATGACCTGATGCCATTTGCGGTCAACGTGCCGATTGCCTGTGGCGAGACCCTGGTCATGCCGGGCGATCTGATCGTGGCCGACGACGATGGGGCTGTCGTCGTGCCGCAGCAGCTTGCGCCAGCCCTGCTGGAGCGAGCCAGCCAGCACGCCGAGTGGGAGGAATTCTCCCGGATGCGGCTTGCCGAGGGCGGTGATTTACGCCGCTACTACCCCCTCTCCGACGACGCCAGGACCGAGTACACCGCCTGGCGTCAGGAGCAGGAGAACTAGAACCCCGCTCTCACGCCGACGGGCCGCCGACCACAAAGAGCTCGCGGACGACATCGTAGGGGTGGAGTTCATCTCATCTTTTATGTATCAAGATAAGCCGTTCGTCAGCGATGGGCCCAATATCGGTTGGAACGCAGCGCCAGGCAGCAGACGCCACAGCAACAACCATGGCATCCCGACGCAGGAGGGATCTTGTCGTGAGTGTGTCACCTGCCAACGGGACGGAGTGCTGGCAACAACGCTATAACGCCGGGGCTCCGTGTCCCTGAAACACGGGTGTTGCGTTCGAAGATCCCTCGTGCCTCGGGATGCCAAGTGCGGTGTTGGATCACTGTGTGCGGGTACTGGTTGGTGTCGTACCACGGAGCATGCGGGCTCGATGCTCTATCTCCAGCGCTCAGCTTGATGCATGAAGAGTGACGGTGAATCCACCACTACGATGCACAATACACGCGTAGTCGCTCGCTAGAGATCCTGCACCCGCTGCTTGAACCAGGCGATGCGCTGCTCGTCGCGGCAGTAGCAGATGGCGGGGCCATCGACCGTGCCCTGGATCAGACCGGCCTCGCGCAGGACCTTGAGGTGCTGCGAGAGCGTCGATGGCGCGATCGGCAGGTCAGCGTTAATCGGGCCACACTGGCACTCGCCGCGCTCCTTGAGAATCTGGAGAATGCGGTAGCGGGCCGGATTGGCGACGGCCCGCAACAACAACAGCACCTCTTCGTCTACACTCGTCGGAAGCTCGATCGTCTTCATCGTCAGGCCGGCTTGGTCGCCCGGACGAAGCCGCTGACGATCCGTCCATGGCCGGCGGCAAGCTCGGCAGCCTCAGCGCCAAGCACGCCTTCAATATCGTAGACCTGCGTCACCTCGATACCCGCGTCGACGAACCCGGCGTCAGTCAGGCCACCGAGGTACTCATCTTCTCGCAGTGCACCGGCGACGCAGCCAGCCCACGACTCCATGTCGGTCCGGATCTGCTCCGGCAATTCGCCCTGGACGACGATGTCGGAGACGGCCATATAGCCGCCCGGCTTGAGCACCCGAAAAGCCTCGCGGAAGACCGCCGGCTTGTCGGCCGAGAGATTGATGACGCAATTGGAGATGATGACGTCGACGGTGTCGTCAGGCAACGGGATTGCCTCGATCTCACCCTTGAGAAACTCGACGTTCGCGACGCCGGCCTGCTGCTTGTTGCGCTCGGCCAGCGCGAGCATCTCATCGGTCATATCAAGGCCGTAGGCGAAGCCGGTCGGACCGACGCGCTTGGCCGAGAGCAGCACGTCGATACCGCCGCCGGAGCCGAGGTCGAGTACGGTCTGCCCGGCTTCGAGCTGCGCCAGCGCCGTCGGATTGCCACAGCCGAGCGAGGCCAGGACAGCGTCCTGCGGCAGGCTGGCGGTCGCGTCGGGATCGTAGTTGCCGATGACGATGGGCGAGACCTCACCATCGGGCCCACAGCCACAACCACAGTCGGCGGCCGGGCCACAGCACGACGCGACTTGCCCATCCAGGACCATTTTGGCAGCGCTGGCGTATTTTGCTTGGACGGCTACACGAACGTCGTCATGTGATGGTGCTGTCATCTCTTCCTCATTTCCTTCTTCGTAAAAACACGAAGTCTTATTCGTTAATTTACGAACATGATGGATAACTGTCAAGCCTTGGCGACAACTCCGGCTCACTAGCCGTTTCAGCGTCTGCCCACACCTGTTACATCTATGGACGTGCCTCTCTGGAAATGGACGCACAGAACTCTCGCCGATCTCGAGCGATTCCCAGAAGACTCCAAGACCACTCCGGCTGTCATCCTGACCGGAGGCTCCGCGGAGCCTCCGGTCAGGATGACGCGGTGATAGTTCTGGAGGTTCCGGGAAGCACAATGCTGCCCTGACATCTTGACCTTGTACTAACGACCAGCGGCTCTACGCACGCCATTCACCTGTCAATAACCCGGGCGTCGACGGGAATCCGCTTAGACGAGGAGTTCCCGCAGCATATGAACATAGATGGCGGCACCCGAGACCAGCGCATCGACGGCAATGCGTTCATCCGGCTTGTGCGAGAGCTGCTCGTTGCCCGGGCCGAGAAGGACAGTTGGGATGCCGGCGCGGGTCGCCAGATGGGAAGCGTCGGTGCAGGCGGCCTTGTAGCCGATCTCCGGCTCACGCCTGAGCACCGCCCGCGCAGCCTCGACAGCAGCGACGGCGACCGGCTCTTCCGGCGCGATCGTGTAGGGATCCCAGCAGCCCGGACGTACGGCGATGTCGACCACGACGCGTCGCTCCGCGCGGGCCGGCGCGATGGCGGCTTCGAGCTCAACCAAGACCTGCGCCTCCGTCTCCCCCGGCAACATCCGGCGGTCGACGGAGAAGTGGCAGCGGTCGGGGATTACGTTGACGGTATGGCCGCCCTCGATCGTCGTCACCGAGATACTTGGCGCGGAAATCTCGAAGCGTTCATCCCGTGCCTCGAACTCGAACGCCTCGATCCGCCCGATGATCTCGGCCGCCGCCGCGACGGCGTTCACGCCCAGTTGCGGCCGGCCGGCGTGCGAGGCAGTGCCCGACAGCGTCACATCGATCCAGCGCAGCCCGCGATTGCCAAGCTCGACCCGGTTGCTGGTTGGCTCGGTGCAGATCGCGAAATCAGCGCCGTCGCAATAGCCCTGCTCGATCAGGTGCAGCGTGCCGCGGGCGCTGCCGGTCTCCTCGTCGGCGACGGCCTGGAACTGAACCTCGCCGGCAAAGCTCGCGCCCGAGCGCTTCAGATCGACCAGCGCCATTACCATCGCCGCGACGCCCGATTTCATATCGCAGCTGCCACGGCCCCAGACATAGCCGTCGCGCAGCTCGCCGCCGAATGGATCGACGCTCCAGCCCTCGCCGGCCGGGACGGTGTCGATATGCCCGTTCAGGATCAGGCGTTTGCCGGGCCGCCCGCCGGAGAGCGTCGCGACGACGTTTACCAACCCTGGTTTAGCTTCGACTCTCTCGGTCGGAACACCCTCAGCTTCAAGCAGGTCGAGCAGCACTCCGGCGCAGCGACGTGTGTCCGCCGGCGGATTGACCGACTCGGCCCGTATCATCTTCTGGAGTAGTCCGGTGATCTCTTCCTGACGAACATACTCGAGCATCCTGACCATCCCTCTCCTGGTCCTCGGCGCTTTTGCCTGCTAGTATCGCCGGAATCATCGGAGTTCGACAGTAAGCGGAGCCATCCGGTCATCGGACAGCTCTAGTAAGAAACTAACCTGGTCATAGTAAAGAAGATTCCAACCTGTGCGGTAACTTGAGACAATTTACCGCAATGCGCTGAAAGGCAGATCCATGCCCTCCACGATTGAGGCACTCCAGATCGCGGCGAACCAGATTCTCGACCGGCAGCTCGACGAATGGCGTGACGCCATCCGCGGTCTCGACCCCGGCGGGCTCAACTGGCAGCCCGGAGAAGAGACCAACTCGATCTCGGCGCTCGTCGCCCACTCGATGGACGCCACCCGCTACCACCTCGCCAACGCCCTGGGCATCACCCTCGACCGCAATCGCGAGGAGAAGTTCGACCACGCAGCCGCCAGCGCCGACGACCTCCTGGCGCTCATCGACGCGACCGAACCCGACATGCGCGATTACATCTCGCAGCTCACCGAGGAGGTTCTGCCGGTCGAGCATACGCGCCCCAGCAGCATCACCGGCTCCCGCACCCACAACGGCGCCTACTACGTCTTCCACGCCCTCCAGCACAACCGCGAGCACATCGGTCAGGCCACCCTCACCCGGCAGCTCTACGAGCAGCAGCATGGCTAGACCTGTCGCTGCTAGCCGATCCGGCGCGCGAGAACCGTCAGCAGGTACATGTCCCGCTCCATATAGGGGAAGTACTCGTCCGCCGCCTCGACGCGCTCGATACTGACAGCATCGCCGAGTTCAGCCAGCAGGTCAGCCTGCGCTGGGAGTAATACGCGGTCAAAGCCCGGATCGCCGGGCATCCCGGCCTCGAAGCTGCGCCAGAGCAGCAGCCCGCCCGGTTTCAGCGCCCTGGCTACGGTCGCGAGGATCTCCCGCCGGACATCGGCCGGGACATGGATGTAGCAGAGTAGCGCCAGATCGAACTCGGCCTCGTAGTCGAGCGCGGCAGCGTCCGCCTGAACCGCCGTAACATTCAGCTGGCGTTCGGCCGCAGTCGCGCGTAACTTGCGAACAGAGTGACGCGACAGATCGACCGCCGTCGCTGCCCAGCCGCGCTCCGCCAGCCAGAGGCTGTCGTGCCCGTCACCGGCTCCGATGTCGAGTACCCGCCCCGGTGGTAGTGAGGCTGCCAGTTCGACCACCACCCGGTCCGGCTCAGTCCAGGTCATCACGCTTCCTCGCTTATGGGATCAGGCTCCGTTCGCAGCCTCACAGCGACGCTCCTGCTCAGCCCGCGTCGGCGACCGTGGTCAGAACGATGTTGCCCCGTTTGTGCCCCTCATCGGCATAGCGGTGGGCTTCGACGGCCTCTTCCAATGGATAGGTACGGTCGACGATGAGCTTCAGATCTCCCCGCTCCACAAGACCCGTCAGGTATGCGAGGTCATCGCTGCTGTTGCCGGCGAATGAGAGGATCACCCGCTTGTTCTGTCGCCTGGCCGCAAGCGGTCCCCGCAACATATCCGCCACGCTCGGGTTCGCCTGGATGTACGCCCCGCCTTCCTTGATCACCCGCATTGTCTTGGAAAACGCACTCTTGCCGATCGTGTCAAAGACGACATCGTAGACGCGGCCCTGCTCGCTGAAATCTTCGCGGGTGTAATCGACGATGTGGTCGGCGCCAAGCGACCGCACCAGCTCGATCTTGCCGGTGCTGCAGACCGCCGTCACCGCTGCGCCCATGTGCTTCGCCAGCTGCACCGCCAGCGTACCGATGCTGCCCGATGAGCCGTAGATCAGCACTTGCTGGCCCGGCTGGATATCCGCCTCGCGCAGGAAGTGCAGCGCGTTCTGTCCGGCCACCGGGATGACCGCCGCCTCGGCGAACGAAACATTCGACGGCTTCCGCGCCATCGCGCGCTTTTCGGGTAGACAGACGAATTCAGAGTATCCGGCCATGCCCATGCCAGTCGTCGCGATGACTTCGTCGCCGGGCTTGAAGCGGCTCACATTCTCGCCAACCGCCTGCACCACCCCGGAGACCTCCTGGCCGAGGATCTTCGTTCCGCGCGGTTGCCGGACGCCCCAGAGCAGGCGCAGCGGAATCCAGAAGAAGGGCATGATCTGGAAACGCCGGATCTCGCAATCCCCGGTGTGCACCGTCGCGGCATGCACCCGGATCAGCACCTGATCACCCACCGGCGCCGGCTTCTCGACCTCCCGGACCTCCAGCACCTCCGGCGGCCCGTAGCGCGTATGCACGACAGCTCTCATCGCTCCCCCATCTTCCACGAGCCTCTTGACTCGGTCACTATACGATGAAGCCTGAGGGCGGGAGAGTTCAACGATGGGCACATCAATACGGAAGCGACATGATTGACATCTCTTACGCAATGACCATAGAATTGAATATCAGTGAGGAGGTGATCGATGGCATCGGCGCTACACATTTCCACATCCCATGAGTTCGGCGCGCGTCGCCCGACGATACGGTCGAAGATCGAACGCCTGGAAGATCGGCTGAACGCGCTCGGAGACGATGAGCTCGAGACGGTACTCGAAAGCATCGCGCAGGGACTTGAGTCATCGGAATCCTCGATAACGCCGGAAGAGGCATCGCCGTTTGCCCGACCGGTGTCGGCATCACGGCGAGTTGAAGACGAGCTCGAACTCCTGATGCGTTCCTTCGAACGCCGGAGGGCGCTGCTGGCCGGCTCACTAACGGCTCCACAGGTCGCGAAGCTGCTCAACACCACCCGCCAGACACCGCACGACAGAGTCAAAGCAGGCACACTGCTCGCCGTCATGGACCGTGGCGCGTTGCGTTTCCCAACCTGGCAGTTCGATCCCGAGGGGCCGGACGGTGCCATCGACGGACTGCCGGACGTCATCCGGGCACTCGAGATCACACCGCTCGCAAAGATCAGCTGGCTCACCCGTCCAAACGATGTATTCGACGGCAAGAGCCCACTTGAGCTGCTCAGGGACGGACAGGCCGAGCGCGTAATTCGGCAAGCGCGGGGCGTGGGTATCGCCTGACGTGGTGGTCATCAATCCGCCACCGCCCGAGCGACGACCCAATCCACGCTTCGTCGAACTACCGGTGGCATCGACACTTGTCCGCATCTACGATCCGACGCGCTGGAACTCGACGGCTCTCACGTTTCGAGCAAACGGCCCACGCCTTCGCTTCGACCATCATCGCGGCACGGATTCTGGCCGACGCCCGGCTGACGATCCCGAGCGCGCCGTTTACTATGCATCCTGGGATGCTGACATCACCGTCGCGCTGGCCGCCTGCCTGGTCGAGGTGTTCGGCGACACCGGCATCGTGGTTCCCGGCAACATGTGTGTCGCAGCTCCAACGACAACACGAACAATTACCCTTCTGGAACTCCGGGGAAACGGGGCAATGCGCGCTGGAACGGTGTCAGCCATTGCGAAGTGCGAGCATGCGCTCTCCCAACCGTGGTCGAGGTACTTCTACGATGCCGTCGATGAATTCGGAGCGCTGGACGGACTGCTCTACTCCAACGCGCACAACGATGGACCAGCCGTGATGCTCTATGAGCGGGCACATGACGCGCTCGCATGTGACGAGGCCGACGCGATCAGGCTCGATGTGCCAGTCCTACGGGCAACCATCAACCGGATCATGATCGAACACAATCTTTCCTACTGAGCCCATCAACGATATGCCTCCAGATTGACACTGCCCCACCCTCGTGATAACGTCCCGCGGGCAGTTGGGCGGGGAGTTTGTTCTCTATTTCACAAAGTTGCAGGCAACAACACGGAAGGATTCCCACCGAGGTGGTCCGGCCAGGGCGCTACAGATATAGGGAAAGGCGTAGGACCAGGCCGTAGCCGTTCGGTTCGAACGGCAGGCTGTTGACCTTCGCTGACTTTTCCGTATCCTGTTCTGACACTGGTTCCGTCGAACCATCCGTATAAACGAAACGTGGGGTCTTTTCATGTCCGCTTCATCCAACGGTAAACCGACAGTCACCAAAGCCGTCCTGGCCTACTCCGGTGGCCTCGATACCTCGGTCATCATTCCCTGGCTCAAGAACAACTACAACTGTGAAGTCATTGCCTTCACCGCCGACGTCGGCCAGTACGAGGAGCTCGACGGCCTCGAAGAGAAGGCGCTCCGCACCGGTGCATCGAAGCTCTTCATCGAGGATCTGCGCGAGGAATTCCTGACCGACTTCGCCTTCCCAACGCTGCGGGCCGGCGCGCTCTACGAACGCAAATACCTGCTCGGCACCAGCTTCGCCCGGCCAGTCATCGCCAGCCACCAGGTCGCCGTCGCCAAGGCCGAGGGCGCGGACGCGCTCTCTCACGGCGCGACCGGCAAAGGCAACGACCAGGTGCGCTTCGAGGTCACCTACCACGCTCTTGCGCCCGAGATGGCGATCATCGCCCCCTGGCGCGAGTGGAACATCCATTCGCGCGAGGATGCGCTCGAATACGCCGCCGAGCACATGATCCCTGTCACGGCTACCGCCGAGGCGATCTACTCGCGCGACCGCAACCTCTGGCACTACTCCCACGAGGGCGGCGTCCTGGAGGATCCGAGCCAGCCGCCGCCGGAGAGCATCTTCGGCATCACGACCTCGCCGGAGGAAGCGCCCGACGAGGGCCAGATCATCACCATCGGTTTCGAAGAAGGCTGGCCGGTCACCGTCGATGGCGCGCAGATGAAGCCGGTCGAGATGGTCGAGGCGCTCAACGAGATCGGCGGCAAGCATGGCGTTGGCCGGATCGATCTGGTCGAGAATCGGCTCGTCGGGATGAAGAGCCGCGGCATCTACGAACAGCCCGCCGCGACGATCCTCTCGACGGCCCACAAGGAGCTGGAGTCGATCACCCTCGACCGCGCCACGCTGCACTACAAGGACCTCGTCGCCCAGCGGTACTCCGAGATCGCCTACGACGGGCTCTGGTTCACGCCGCTACGCGAGGCCATGGACGCCTTCGTGAACGTCACCCAGCAGCCCAACACTGGCGAAGTGACGATGAAGCTCTACAAGGGCAACCTGATCATCCAGGGCCGCACCTCGCCGCACTCGCTCTACTCCGAAGAGTTCGCCACCTTCGGCGCCAGCGACCTCTACAGCCACGCTGACGCTCGCGGCTTCATCAACCTCTTCGCCCTGCCGCTGAAGGTTGCGGCGCTCAGTAAGGCTGAGCGCGAATAGGTTGTAGGTTGTAGTACGTAGTTTGTAGGGAAAGCCGGTCGCATCCGGGTGTGGCCGGGATGATAGCGCCCCTTGTCCAAGATGGATGAGGGGCGTTTCGCTCTCCATCACTCGGTTATACTTCCGGAATGTATGACTTTCGGAGGTGCTGAGATGACCGCATCGAAACTGATTCGCGTCCAGGAAAAAGGGCAGGTAACGTTGCCTGCTGAACTCCGGCGCAAGCTCGGCATTAAGAAGGGCGATCTCGTAGCGGTCGAGGAGTCCGACGGCAAACTGCTGATCACTCCGCACGAGGTCATCGCTAACCAGGCGCTAGATGCCATCGGTGAAGCTCTACGGCGTCAGGGGCTGACCCTCGAAGACCTCATCGAATCGGGCCGCGAAGAACGCGGGCGCATCCTTAGCGAGTTGCCCGAGGAACTGAGTGAGTAGTGGTCAACCGAAGGTATTCATCGACTCCCGCGTACTAATTGCCGCGTCAATATCACCTCGAGGTAGCGCCAGAGATCTCGTGAATGCCGGAATTCGCAACGAGGCCTCACTCATCCTGAGTAACCTTGTTATCACCGAGACCGTGCGCAATCTCACCGCCAAAGTTCCAGAGGCGCTGGTCGATTTCGACCGCTTTCGTGAGACTGTCAACTTCGAGATTGCGATACCTGATCCCAAAGTGATCAAACTGGCTGGGCAGATCATAGATTACAAGGATGCACCAATAGTGGCTGCCGCGGTCGCTGGCTCCGCAAACTGGCTTGCGAGCTACGATCGACGGCACCTCCTGGAATTTAAGACCGAAATCCGATCCAAATTCGGAATCATCGTCGTACCACCGGATGAGGTCATCTCACATCTGCGATAGAGCCATTCCCCACAATCGTGATTAGCGTTGCGCACCCGGCCCCTATCTCGCTATTGTGGAGCCAATATCCACTACCTCCCCTAAACGGGCAGATAGGAGCTTCAAACACATGGCATCCGAAACAACACTGAATGTCAGCCGGTCGCTGGCGGTGTCGCGCAACGGCATGGTCGCTGCGAAACACCCGGAAGCGGTGCGGGCGGCGCTGGGGATTCTCGAGCAGGGCGGCAACGCCGTCGATGCTGCGGCGACGGCAGCCTTCGCCGTCGGAGTCGCCGAACCCTGGATGAGCGGCATCGGCGGCGTCGGTTTTATGACAATCCACATGGCCGACGGCACTCGCACCGTCATCGACTACTTCGGCCGCGCCCCACAGGCCGCGACACCCGACATGTACGAGCTGACCGGCGAAGGACGCACCGTCGTCGGCTTCGGCGGCGTCAAGGATCAGGCCAACGCGTACGGCCCCCTCTCCTGCGTCGTGCCCGGCATGGTCGGCGGAATGGCGGCGGCGGTCGCGAAGTACGGCAAGAAAGACATCGGCGACGTCGTCGGCCCGGCCGTGAAGCTGGCCGAGGAGGGCTTCGAGGTCAACTGGTACAACGGCATGCTGCTCTCATCCCAGCAGAACACGATCAAGCGCGACCCGGAGACCGAGCGCATCTTCCTCAGTAACGGCACCCCGCCGGCGCCGCTCTTCGGCGCGGCCTCGCCCCGCATTCGTCAGCCCGAGCTGGCCGGCACGCTTAAGAAGATCGCTGAGCACGGCCCGGACGGTTTTTACAAGGGCGACGTCGCAGAGCGGATCGGCGAGCATATCCAGGGCATCGGCGGCATCCTGACGGCCGCGGACCTCAACAAGTACGAGCCGGTCGAGCATGACCCGATCGTTGTCGACTACCACGGCTACGAACTCCTGCTACTGCCCTACCAGGGCGGCGGGATCACCCTGGCCGAGTCCTTCAACATCCTCGACGGCCTCGACATCCGCGCCACCGGCCACAACACCGCGACAACGATCCACCACATCGCCGAAGCTAGCCGCCGCGCCTTCGCCGACCGCTTCGCCTACGTCGGCGATCCTGAGTTCATCGACATTGACTGGGAAAAGCTGGCATCCAGAGCCTACGGCGAGCAGCGCCGGGCCGAGATCGACTCCAACCGGGCCTCACAGCCCGAGCCTGGCGTTGGCATCCGGCACGAGCGGGCGGCCAGCGCGACGCACATGGACGACGGCTGCACGACCCACCTCTCGGTCGTCGACAAGGACGGCAACATGGTCTCGGTGACCCAGACGCTGACGCTCATCTTCGGCTCGGCCGTGACGGTGCCGGACGTCGGCGTGCTGCTCAATGACTCGATGAACCTCTTCGAGCCGATCCCGGGCCGCGCCAACTCGATCGCGCCGTGGAAACGACCGGCCTCGAACATGGCCCACATCGTGGCAGCCAGGGACGGCCAGCCGGTCCTCGCCGTCGGCGCGCCGGGTGGACGGCGAATCATCGACACCTGCATGCAGATGGCGCTCAACGTGCTCGATTTCGAGCTGGACATCCAGTCATCCTGCTCCTCGCCGCTGCTCGACGCCTCCAGCCCCGACGAACTGCTCATCGATGACCGCATCAACCAGCAGACGCGCGACAAGCTGCGGGATATGGGCCACAACGTCGTCGATGCCCACGTGACCTTCGCGCCCCGCGCCTTCGCCAGCCCAACCGGTGTCACGGTCGACCCGGCAACCGGCCTCCGCAACGGCGGCGCAGACCCCTTCGGCATCGGCATCGCGGCGGGCAACTGAGTCCACAGTTCGCACCGGCATCAACCCTGGTCTTGGAAGACCAGGGTTGATGTCTGAGGCGTGTCAATCATTAAGAAGATCTATGAGATCCTCGGTGGCGAGGTCTGCTTGTCGAAGGATGGACCGCAGTGTCCCAATCGGCAGATCACGATTCCCATGGACAGGAACCACGACAAGACGCGCGACGCCGGGCTGTCGAAGATAATGATGGCTACCGCGTACATGACTGAGTTCGAAACCACCGCGTTCCAGTGCGCGAACCATTGCCCGGCCGCTGATCCTTGGCGTCGGCGGCACTAAACTGCGACGTCCAGTTCAACGAGTTCAACACTACGCTCCCCAGCAACCAGGATGCCTTCCTGCTCTGCCGCTTCAAGATAGCCCATGATCGCCTCACGAGTGTGTTCGAGGGCATGCTCGCGCGTCTCACCGTAGGTGGAGAGATGATCTAGCGCAGGGACATAGGTGACCCACAACTCATCCTCGGGGTCCCACTCCAGCACCACCTGATAGTGCCTGACCATCACCTGTGCTCCCATTCGAATCATGTGCGTCTCTATCGGCGCTCATTGTTAGCCTACAATAGCGCGAATCTGGCGCTGACGATCTGGAGCCGCCCCGATGACCGCATACCGCTACAACCTCTCCAACCGCGCCTACACCTTCGTCAATCTTCGCGAACTGCTGGCGAAGGCGACGCCGTTGCGGTCCGGGGATGTGCTGGCCGGGATCGCGGCGGCGGACGCCGAGGAGCGGGTCGCGGCCCAGATGGCGCTGGCCGAGCTGCCGCTGAAGGCCTTTCTCAACGAGGCGGTCATCCCATACGAGGATGACGAGGTCACCCGACTGATCGTCGACGAGCACGACGCCGAAGCCTTCGAGCCGATTAGCAGCCTGACCGTCGGCGACTTCCGGAACTGGCTGCTCTCGGAGAACGCGGACGAGGAGACGCTGGCCCGGCTTGCGCCCGGCCTCACGCCTGAGATGGTTGCCGCTGTCTCGAAGATCATGCGGCTCCAAGATCTCATACTGGTCGCGCAGCGCTGCCGGGTTGTGACACGATTCCGCAACACGATCGGGCTAGCGGAGCGGATGGCGACCCGGCTCCAGCCAAACGACCCGACCGACAATCCGGGCGGGATCGCCGCCAGCATCCTCGACGGCCTGCTCTACGGCAGCGGCGACGCCGTCATCGGGATCAACCCGGCCACCGACAGTCTCCGCAACGTCAGCGAGCTGCTCGTCATGCTCGATGCGATCATCAGCAAGTATCAGATTCCGACCCAGAGCTGCGTCCTGACCCACATCACGACCAGCATCGAGGCCATCAACCGCGGCGCGCCGGTAGACCTCGTCTTCCAATCCATCGCCGGGACCGAGGCGGCCAACGCCAGCTTCGGCGCCGACCTGGCACTCTTACAGGAGGGCTACGAGGCGGCGCTGGCGCTCGGCCGGGGCACGCTCGGCGACAACGTCATGTACTTCGAGACCGGCCAGGGCAGCGCCCTCTCGGCCGACGCCCACCACGGCGTCGACCAGCAGACGCTCGAAGCCCGCAGCTACGCCGTCGCCCGCAAGTTCCGGCCGCTGCTGGTCAATACTGTCGTCGGCTTCATCGGGCCCGAGTACCTCTTCGACGGCAAACAGATCACCCGCGCCGGGCTGGAGGACCACTTCTGCGGCAAGCTGCTCGGCGTCCCGATGGGCTGCGACGTCTGCTACACCAACCACGCCGAAGCCGATCAGGACGATATGGACGCTCTGCTGACACTACTCGGCGTCGCGGGATGCAGCTATATCATGGGCATCCCCGGTTCCGACGACGTCATGCTCAACTACCAATCGACCTCGTTCCACGACGCGCTCTACGTCCGGCAGGTACTTGGCCTGCGGCCCGCGCCCGAGTTCGAGGCATGGCTGGAGCGGATGGGCATTTTCGACGACGCCATGCAGCCACAGCTGACCGACTCACTGCCCGAGCCTTTCCGCCAGGCACTTGCGGGAGTGTCGCATGACTGATCGGCGGGACCGACCAGAACAAGCCGCGCCAGCGGTGGTAAATCCGTGGGAGTTTCTGCGGGACTACACGACGGCCCGCATCGCGCTGGGCCGGGCCGGCAGCAGCCTGCCGACCAACCGCCACCTCGATTTTCAGCTGGCCCACGCCCGCGCCCGCGATGCCGTCCAGAGCGAGCTGGACATGGCCACGCTCGCAGGCGACATCAGCGCGCTCGGCTACGAGACGCTGCGCCTCCACAGCGCCGCGCCCGACCGGGCAACCTATCTCCAGCGTCCCGACCTCGGACGGCGGCTAGATGAAGCCTCACATCGCTTGCTAGATCACAATGAGAGGGCTGGTGGCACCGCGTTCATCGTCGCCGACGGGCTCTCGGCACTCGCGGTCCAGCGCCATGCACCGGCGATGCTCGAAGCCATCTTGTCCCGACTCGATCCCAAAGCGTGGAGCGTCGCTCCGATTGCGCTAGTCGAACAAGGCCGGGTCGCTATCAGCGACGAGATCGGCGCGCTGCTCGGTGCGGAACTTGCCGTCATCTTGATCGGCGAACGGCCCGGCCTCAGCTCACCGGACAGCCTCGGCATCTACCTCACCTACGGGCCGCAGGTCGGCAACACCGACGCCGACCGCAACTGCATCTCCAACATCCGCGCCGCCGGCCTGAGCTACCCCGAAGCCGCCCACCGCCTACACCATTTGATGACCTCCGCCCGCCGCCTCGGCCTCTCCGGCGTCACCCTCAAAGACGACTCCGATGCGCTGGTCGAGCCGGCCGAAGCGTCGCGATTACGCCGCAATTTCCTTGTTGACGAGCAGTAGCGCGAAGCACCGTCCCCCGCCGGCGGACTCGCGCCCAACCAGCGAGCAGTACCCGTTACCCCATCGTCATCCTGAACAAGTCCGCGCCGCGAAGGATCCGACTCGAATCGACCGCAAGAACTCTGACGTTCCGATGCTCCCAATGCTCGCTCTTGGTGCCGCAATGCGGAGTTGTCGCGATTGGTTCCTCATGCGCCGATAGTGGGCGCGGCGGGTATGGCGACGCAGCGCGTCGCGGCTACAGGGGAAAAGATCTCCAGAACGGCATGGCACCGGCGTCCTTCCATCGGGAATGTCGGATACGGCATACTGCGCCTTGTCCCGCGGATTCACGCTGGAATTGTGATGTGGAAGGCGGAGGCGCAGCCGGCTCGGGTCGCCTTGTATGGTGTTCCCGGCACCACAACCAGAACGGAGTAGTTTTAGCTGCCGCCCAGCGTCAACAGAGCGATGAACGTGAGCGGCCAGATCGCCCCGAGCACAACGAGAGTGACGAGCGGCACGCCGAACAGGAAGATCAGCCACGTGTTAAGGCGCTCATAAGAGAACCCGAAGAGTGCGCCGGTCATGACGCTGAGGAATGAGCCAACGACGGGAATTGCGACGAGTAGAAGCCCATCAGAGGAGGGGCGGTCAACTGGCTCACACGGACCTATACAGAGCTGAGTTAACGGGTATTCCAACTGTGATAGACAAACGGCCGCCCAGGCGATCTGCAGGAGCACGGCAATGATAATCGCGCCAGCCATGGAGCCACCGTCCGGTCTATCATCAAGCTCGTCTAGCACGACGTGATCTTGCTGCATCTCACTTCACCTTCCGAAATCTTCAGCCAACCCATCCTGCTACAACCACGACGTGCCGCAGAGCCACGAAGTTCCCTCAACACCAGCCCCATCCACTCTCTATGCGTCAAATAGCGGCTAGGATGAGTGGCTGCGTCTTGAGAGAGGCACTGGAAAGCGATAACCATGGCGGCGGACACATTGAATATGGACCTCCTACGACAGCTCTGCGAACTCCCTGGAATACCGGGCCGTGAGGAGGCGGTGCGGGATTTCGTGCGCGAGCAGTTGACGCCGCTGGTCGATGAGGTCAGCGTCGATGAGCTCGGCAACCTGATCGGCGTCCGGCA
>JAUIIK010000129.1 GCA_030431755.1 Chloroflexia bacterium | reverse complement strand
CGTTTCCTCGTTGACGATTGCCCGCGCGCCGTGCCGGCTGGCCGCAACCGCCCAGGCGCACCAGGCGACCGCCCGGACCGCCGCGAGCCGTTGGGCCAACCGCAGGGCGCTCCGGTAGCGCTCCGGATCGAGCTCGGGGCGCTGGCGGAGATAGGCGTCAACGAAGGCGGCGCGTTGCCTGGCAGTCAGCCGCGTCGCCGTGGAGTCTCGCCAGAGCGTCGTCGTTGGCAGCAGGAAGTGGGCGATATCCAGCGACGTCGGGCCCACCCGCGCTTTCTCCCAATCAATCAACCAGACGCGTTCACTATCGACAATGAAATTGTGCGAGTTCAGATCGGTGTTGATGATCGCCAGATCATCGCGTACCAGATCGAAGTCACCCGGCGGCGTCGCGGCCAGGCGGTCGCGCAAGCGCCGCACCGGCTGCCACTCCGGTCCAGCGAGCTCCGCGATGAGCGTTGCGGACTCGTCAAGGATCGAGCCGACCGGGTCGACGTGCAGCTGCAACGGATGGTGTTCTGGAATCGCTTGCCGGTGGATCACCGCGACGCACTCTGCGGCCGATGCCAGGTCGGCCGCGTAGTTCAGGGGCCGACCGGGGAGAAACTCGAGCACAAGATAGGGGAAACCGAGCGCGCCCGGCTCGACATTCAGCCCCAGCAGCCTGGGCGCGTGACCAGTAGGAGCCAACAGCTCAAGCGCCGCCGCCTCGTACCGGGCCTGGTCCGGCGTCTCCAGTCCCATTTGCGAGCCAGTCACAACACGGACGACGGCCTCCTCAGAGCCGCGCCGAACGCGGTAGTTGTAGGTGTATTCGCCGGCAGCGAGGAAGCGCAGCGATCCGAGGTCGAGGTCGGCGTGTCGAACTGCGAGCGCCGCCCGCAGACGTGCCAGGAGTTCGCCGCTTGTCGGATTCGGTAGCTGCACTGCAGGCCGCCTCCTTACCTGTGATAGCGTATGGTCGCCACGATTGCCTGGCCCAAGCCGCGAGGAGCGATTCGATGACCACAACGCAGGGGCACTATCGCGAGGAATTCGCCGCCACCGGCGATTGGCTCTACTTCGACCACGCGTCGACGGGCTACTATCCGGCCCGCACCGTTGCCGCCATCCAGGAGTACGCCGCGCGCGCCGCGAACCCGATCAACTACGACACCGCCGGCAATGAGCGCCTGCGGCAGGAGACGCGCGAGCAAGTTGCCCGGCTGACCGGCGCGCTGCCGGAGAACGTTGCCTTCACCTCGTCGCTCTCCGAGGCGATGAATCTCCTCGCCAACGGGCTGGACTGGGTGGCGGGCGACAACGTCGTCGTGCCGGCTGGTGAGTTTCCGTCCGTGACATACACCTTCGTCAACATCCGCAAACGATACGGCATCGAGCTGCGCCGCGTACCGCCAAACGCCGCCGGCCGCACTGACATCGACGCGCTCATCGCCGCTATCGATGACAACACCCGCGCCGTCGCGCTGTCCCACGTCGAATGGGCCGACGGCTACCGCAACGACATCGCGGCGCTTGGCGCATACTGCCGGCCGCGCGGCATCGAGGTGTTCGTCGACGCCACTCAAGCAATGGGCGCGCAGCCCATCGACATTGACGCCTGGCAAGCGACCGCCGTCGCCGCGCACGCCTACAAATGGCTGCTGGCTGGTCACGGCCTCGGCGTCGTCGCCTTTGGCGCGGGCGCAGCCAACCGCATTTACCCCGCCTATGCCGGCTTCCACTCGTTCGAGACGGTGCTCGATGATTCCAGCTACAGCTACGACGACACATCGGGCACGTTTGAATTCAAGCCGGGCGCCCTGCGCTACCAGACAGGCGGCTTCGACAAGCTCTCGATGACGGCGCTGCATGTGTCGCTCTCACTCATCCTCGACGCCGACCCAACGCGCACGAGCGTCCACGGCAGCGAGCTGGTCCAGCGCCTCGCAGCGGGCGCAACCGCACGCGGCTACCAGGTTGTATCCGACATCGAACCCGCACACGGCTCGCAGTTCCTCGCGCTCACGACCGGCAGTGTTGCTGGCGATCAGCACGTCGTTGACATTCTTGCCGGTCAACGCATCAAGGTCGCGCTACGCCCCAAGGGCATTCGTGTCGCGCCGTACTTCTATCATGACCACAACGACGTCGAACGGTTTCTCCAGGCATTGCCTACGGGAGGTCAGTGACGCAGCCACCTGCCGCCGCGATAGGCTATGCACGGTGCGCCCAGTCAAGGCACTACGAATCGGATGTGTCGGATGTGATGGAAGCCGGATGATGCGCAAGAGCCACCGCCTATTGACCATTGCTATGGTCGTGACGATTCCGTTGATCGGACTGGCGCGGACGGCGCGCGCCGAACCGCCGGCCAACGCGAGTTTCGCGTCGACCTGGGAACGCACTGACCTGCCGGTTAGCGACGGCCAGGCGATCCGGACGTGGATGTGGGGACCGGAAGCCTTCACCGGCGAGCTCATCGAGGACTACCAGGAGTCGCCGGGCGGCGCGCGCACGGTTCAATACTTCGACAAGAGCCGGATGGAGATCACTGATCCCATCGCGGACCCCAACGACATCTGGTATGTGACGAACGGCCTGCTCGTCGTCGAGCTCATCACCGGTCAGCTACAGACCGGCGACAACAGCTTCGCGGAGCGTCAACCGGCGGCCATCAACGTCGCCGGCGATCCGGATGATCCCAACGCCCCGACCTATGCAACCTTTGCCCAGGTGCTCGACCAAGGACCGCACGCGAGCGGCGAGACGGTGGCCCAGCGCATCAGTCACAGCGGCACGCTCACCTATGACGCGGCCCTGGCCGGCCAGGACGTCACCATTGCAACGGTCGATGATGTCACGAACCACGCCATCGCAACGCCCTTCTGGGATTTCATGAACTCCAGCGGCGCGATCTATCAGGATGGCGCATTCACGGAAGGCGCGCTCTTCGACAACCCGTACTTTGCCACGGGACGCCCGATCACCGAACCGGCCTGGGCGAACGTGCTCGTTGGCGGCGAACCGATGCTCGTTCTGATCCAGTGCTTCGAACGTCGCTGCCTGACCTACACACCAGGCAACGCCTCAGAATGGCAGGTCGAAGCAGGCAACGTCGGCCGGCACTACTACGCCTGGCGCTACGGCAATGGACAGTAGCCGCCGGAAGCAGGCCGCGGTCTGCCGCCGCAGACCATGGCGGCGAGCTTCTGGCGCGTTGCGCCGACAGTCCGCGTAGCGCTAAACCGGAGTTGCCAGGACCACCCAGTGCTATCCTTTGGTCAGCAATGAAATCTGCGAGCCACACGCGGCCCGAATGCGCTGCCGGACGGCGTTCGGTCGCACTCCACCACAGAAAGTTGCAGCAATGGTAGTCACGGACATGGAGTATCTCCTACGCTCTCCGGACGCCTCATGGTGTTTCGACAAGTGGGAACGGTTGCCCGAGGACGGCAACCGCTATGAGGTGATTGACGGAGTCCTGTACATGTCAACTGCGCCCGGATTCGAGCACCAGCTCATTATCGCGAATCTTCACGAGCACATCGGTCTTGCGCTCAAGCGCGACGGGGTCGCCATATCAGCCTTTGCGCCTGTTGGTGTCATCATGCCAGGAGCTGATCCGGTACAACCGGATTTCTTAGTCATTCGCAACGAACGTATAGGCATAGTGTCGACCGACGGTCGCATCCATGGCGTGCCCGACCTCATCGCCGAGGTACTCTCACCCAACAATCCGGAGCTTGACACCGTGACGAAGCGCGCAGCCTATGCCCGTGCCGGCGTGCCAGAGTACTGGATCCTCCGGCCCGCAACCCGCGACATCCTGGTCTGCAGCGCCCCGGACGCCGGGCTCTCAGACTTCACCGAAGTTCGACACTTCGCCACCGACGCCGAACTCGTCTCGGCAACGCTACCCATCCGCGCGCTGGTGAGCGACCTCTTCGAGACTCCCACAGATCTATCCTGACCGATCGCGTGCGGTAGAAATATCTGTCGAACTGGCCCTGAGCCTGCTCACTCGATCATGTTGTGAACCTGATAGATGCGGGGCTCCGACGGTTGCACCCCGTGCTGCTCCAGAATTGGAGCGAGCACTTCTGCAAACGGCGCCATCTGTTCATCAGACTCCCAGAGATCGACAACCAGCCAGCCATCCTCGGTCGATGCCGCGACGTGTTGGATCCGCCCCACCGGCTTGCGTGCATCCGCCTTCGCGAGCGCGGCATCAACCTCGTCATACTGCCCCGCAGTCATCCCCGGCATCTCAAAGATCGCTATGACAACCATGGCCAGCCTCCCCGCACTCGTGTGGATTCCGTGTCGTCGAGCGTAGCATGGGAGATCCTTCTACCGGAATAGATCGCCAGCACAACAGACCAATCGACATCCCCGTCGACATAGCCAAGTTGATGCCACGACAAACATGACAGCGGTGACGGCCCACGAGGCCGTCACCGCTGCTCCTAAACGGATCTGCTAACCACTACTCTTCCGCGTCGCCGGAGTCGCTTTCGGGTTCGTCAGCTCTGCTCAGCAGGAAGCTGTAGTCGGAGCGCCATTCGGGTGACTCGTCAGCACTGCTCGGGGCGATGTGGGCGACGCTGTGGCAGTCGGAGCAGTTGATGCCGGGCTGCTGGTAATAGGTCTCCATGACGGAGTTGGCCAGCGATGCCGGGATGATCTCCTGGTATGGCAAGGGCGAGGTCGTCGGGTGGTCGTTCTTGATCTCCTCGACCGGCCAGCCGACGCTCACGAGCTCGTAGTATTGGAAGACTGAGTCCGGGTTGATATTCCGGATCTGAGCCTGCATCCAGGCATTCAATGAAGCGACATTGTTCTGGAAGCTACCCCAGCTGCCAACATCGGCGATGTCCTTGATCCGCACCACCTGGATCGGCTGATCGTATGGCTGGTCCGCGGACGGCTTCTTGTTCGGCAGACAATCAACGCGACAATTCGGACTCCAGAAGCGGTAGACATCTTCCAGATCCTGCCGCGCGATCTCGTCAATGCTCGGCGCGTTCTGGACGTGCTCGAAGGTCGCCCAGGTCCACTGGTCGTTCGACTTCTGGATGATGTGCAAGCCGATCAGCCCCATCGTCGCTACGTAGCAGTCGGGATCCTCTTCCTGCTCGTTGTAGATATAGGCTTCGGCTGTCAAGTAACGGTTGATCAGTCCTGGATTGTCGAGCTCGATCCATGCGCCCTTGACCTCGATCGCGCCCGGCTCGTCCGGCGTGCCCAGTGGGAAGTAGATGCCTGGTCCGCCCTCTTCGAGCGCCTCCTGGACCGCCTCGTACTGCTTCAGCGCGTTGTAGAACTCGTGCTCGACGATGTAGTCGAACTCTACCTCGTTCATCCGCACCTCGTAGTGCGCCCGGTGCCCGCTCTGCGCCGTGAGCCAGGCGTTGGGATCGGAGACGGCCGAGTTGGCCTGGCCGAATTCATCCAGTACCTGGACGGCTTCAGAGGCCTTGGCAAGCGACGGGAGTTCCCGCGCCCCCTCAACGGCGACATCCATGCACACTTCCGGAATCCCCTGCTCGGCATTCCAGGGATTCGGGGCGACAGCGTTCGGCAGGAAGACTTCGTAGGCTTCCTTATAGGTTTCCCAGACGACCGGGCGTTCATCACCCGGCTCTCCGAACATACTCGCCGGAATCGACATATCCGCTTGCCCGTCGTGGTCCAACGAGGCGGTCCAGTTCAGCGCGATGAACTCCTGCCAGGCAAAGCAATTCACGATGTTCTGGCTCATCTGCATGCCGTCCTCGATGCGCGGCGCGCCGGGCAGCTCCGGCGAGATCTCCGGCAAGTCGAAGCAGTTGAGATAGTTCTGGTCGATCAGCGCCTGCGATAGCTCGGTGTCCGACGCGCTTGTCTCAAGCGCCTGTCCCTGGTTGGCAGTCCGGCCCAATCCGGCGACCGCGACCATCATGAACACCGCCAGCGTGATGTAGATGAACCGCATACTTCCGCGCCCCTGCATCTGTTCCACCCGTTCCGTTGCGACGATCCCCCGCGGCCCGCAGCCGCTGAGTCGCCCCCTGAGATTGTCCGTTGTCCAAGCATCGCCGCATTCGCGATTCGGAGACATGGGACTATCGGGGGAGTTCCCGCTAACTGTTGCCGACCGATATTGTCAGTGTAGCCTATTCACCGTAAGCAGGTGACGTCGCCGCGCGCCAGGTGCTCGTCGAGCATGATTTTGCGAAGAAGCGCGTCGACTGCCGGCCGGTCAATAGGGCTATCTGACCGATAGACCCAGCCGCCAGCGCCGCCGGCGCGCAACAACACGTCGCCGCCGAGCTGATGGCGGTCACGCCCTCGCGAACTGTCCGGCAACCGGCCTCGTAGTAGGCCGCGACCGTAGTACCAGAGCGTTCCCAGTCCCCAGACTGTTGCAGTGGATCCGTGGCTAAGCCCGAAAGCCCGGTAGGCTACGCGCTGCGGGTCAAGCAGGAGCGGGAAGGGTAGCGCCTGCTGGCTCAGGTATTCCGTGGCGTGTTCACGTGCCTCGAAGGTGACGGCATAGACGCTCACACCCAAAGCATCAAGTTCGCTTGCCCGCTCACGCAACTGCGCAAGATGCTCGCGGCAGGGTAGTCAGCCAAGCCAGCGGAGGAAGACGAGTAGAACCGGCCGTTGATCGGCGAGATCACCAACGCGAACCGGCTCGCCATCTAACGACCACAACATCAGGTTGGCGGTCTCAATCTGAAGGGCGTCCGCACTGGATGCCCCGTCGACGCGGCCGTGACCGTAGTGCCGGGCGATGCGCTCCGCTGAAACGCCAAGGCCGTAGGCTACCTGGAAGGTCGCCATGCGGGCGAGCGTCCGGACCACGCCGCCCTGTTCGAAGCGGCGCGCCGACGTCGTCACCTGTGCCGGAAGAAGCTCCAGACGGCCCAACCGGCGCAGGCGGCGGGAGAGTTCGACATCCTCCATCAACAGCGGCTCGTGGTAACCGCCAAGCTGCTCGAAATCGGCGCGGCGCACGGCGATAGCCTGGTCGCCGAAGAAGGTCCGCTGGATGCGGAACCGTGCCGTCGCGATCGGCGAGAGCAGGCGGTAACGCCAATCCCGCCGGTCCATCCGCAGCCTGAAGCCGGTCGCCGCCACCTCCGGCTGGCGCAATGCCCCGGTGATGAGCGCGTAGGCGTTCTCCGGCAAGCGCGTGTCTGCGTGAAGGAAGAGAATGAACTCGCCGATTGCACGCCGCGCCCCGGCATTCATCGCCACTCCGCGTCCGGCCGGAGCATCCGCGACTAGCGCGACACCCGCCCGTTCTGCGATCTCCGGAGTCCCGTCAGCGCTGCCCGAATCGGCGACGATTATCTGCCAGCTGCCCGGCAGCCGCGCGAACTGGTCCAACGTCGCCGGCAGCGCCCGCGCTTCGTTGAAGGTCGGGATGACCACGGAGATTACCGGCGCGGAGTGCTCGCTCACGGCGCCTGCTTGCCGGGCACTACAGGTTCAGCCAGCGCGGCAGCTCAGCGATTGACGAGAGCGCAATGTCCGGCGCAGTTGCAACCGGCGGTTCAAGCGCGCCGAGGCCTGTCGCGACGAGCACCCCGGTTGCGCCCAGTGCCATCGCCGCAGCGACGTCCTGGCTCGGATCGTCACCGATCATCGCTACCTGCTCCGCCGGCAACCCGAGCGCGTCAAAGCCAGCCTGGAAGAAATGCGGCGATGGTTTTCCAACGATGACCGCCTCCGTGCCGGTGGCCCACTCCAGCCCGTGGATGAACGGACCGGAGTCGAGCGTCATGCCTGCGGACGTCAACCAGTGGACGCTCTTGTGCATCGCGACTAGCTGCGCGCCGTTGCGGAGCATGCGGTAGGCCCGGTTCAGGGCCGCGAAGCTGAAGGAATCGCTCGCGCCGCCCACGACAACGACGCGGGCAGTAGCCTCGTCATCGGTGAGAGCAATGCCATTGAATTCGTCCTGAATCCGACCAGAGACGAGCAGATGTACCGGCTCGTCCGGGTGACGCGAGCGCAGATACTCGGCTGTGGCGGTCACCGCCGTCAGGATCTCTTCGGCCGGCACAGCGATGTCCATTGCCGCCAGGCGAGACGAAAGGTCCGCTCGCGTGCGCATCGTGCCGTTGGTCAACAGCCGCACGCTGACCCCGGCGGCGCGGAAGCTGGCGAGCGCTTCCCCAGCGCCGGGAATGGCCTCGCCATCGACATGCAGCACGCCATCGACATCGATAAGCAAGCCGCGGATGTTCTGAGCGTCAAGCGTCATGCCGCCTCCTGTTGGCTGTCCATAACCGAGTGTCCATATTAGCCTCCCAAGTTGGCCGGTCCGGGCCTGGAGTCCGAAATCAGGCGACCCGGCGCACATCTGGCCATGGCCAGTGGACCATTCTGGATGATGGAATAGATTGGGACTGCCGTTCGTTGAATCCAGTATCGCGTGGGGTGTCAGTGTTTGAACCTCCATGTGACGACATTCGGCAAAATCGGGAGTCGAAATTGGACCACCTGCCATTCGACATGCGACAACCACCAACGCCGGACGAACCGAACGCTGGCCAGCTTGACTGCGACGGCCCCTGCGCCCGCATCGGCTACTACGCGTTTGAGACCGACGCCTTCTACAGCGACTGCTTCTGTTAGTCCTCGCCCCGTTTCACCCTGCATCAGATTAAGCACGCTCACCACACGCGGCAGCGCCTCGAGGGCTCTGCATCCCCGGATTGGGATGTACTGGCGGTCGCATGGGGAACACGAGGAATGGATACACCAACCATGGATATGGACACGACGATGACCGCGACTGCGCCGCCGGACCTGGCCGGACTTGCGCCCGTCGAACAAGATCTGACCAAGATGATCGGCAACACGCCGTTGCTGCGCTTCAGATCGCTCGAACCGCATAGCGGGGTAGAGATTTACGGCAAGGCCGAGTGGCACAATCCCGGCGGCTCGGTCAAGGATCGTCCAGCGCTGGCGATGATCGAGGCTGGGGAGTACTCCGGCGATCTGACCAAGGACAAGATCCTGATCGACGCGACCTCCGGTAACACCGGCATCGCCTACGCGATGATCGGCGCGGCGCGAGGTTATCAGGTGAAACTCTTCATGTCGGCCGCCGCCAGCGCCGAGCGCAAGCGCATCCTGCGGGCTTATGGCGCGGAGCTGGTGCTGACCGATCCGGCCGAGAGCTCGGACGGCGCGATCCGCGAGGTCCGCAAACGCTACCAGGAGAGCCCGGACATCTATTTCTACCCGGACCAGTACAACAACCCCGAGAACTGGCGCTCGCATTTCCGGACGACAGGCCACGAGATCTGGCAGCAGACCGAAGGCCGCGTCACCCATTTCGTCGCCGGGCTCGGCACCAGCGGCACCTTCATGGGGACAGCCCGCCGCCTGAAGTGCTACAACGAGGCGATCCAGGCCATCTCGATGCAGCCCGATCTGGCGCTGCACGGCCTGGAAGGCCTGAAGCACATGGGCTCGGCCATCGTGCCGGGCATCTACGACGCGGAGCTGGCGGACGAGGACATGCCGATTACGACCGACGAGGCCTACAGCATGATCAAACGTGTCGCCAGCGAGGAAGGCGTCCTGCTGGGCGTCTCCGGCGGCGCGGCGCTTGCAGCGGTCGAGAAGGTCGCGCAACAGATTGTTGCCGCTTCCGGCGCGAGCCCGGCCGTCATCGTCACGATCCTGCCAGACAGCGGCGAGCGCTATCTGAGCGACCCCTTCTGGGACGAGCTTGCATGACAGCCGGTTCCGCGACAGCCACATTAAAGCTCAGCGCCGGCCAGCAGGCTGCGATCTTCGCGCACGCCGAGCGTGCCTTCCCGGACGAGTGCTGCGGCGCAATCTTCGGCCACGCTGACGGCGACACACGCGAGGTCGTCGAGCTGCGCGAGCTGGAGAACACCTGGGACCCGGCCGAACGCCGCCGGCGCTTCCTGATCACCCCGGAGGAGTACATGCGGGTCGAGCGGGAAGCCGACGACCTCGGCCTGAGCCTGATCGGCTTCTACCATTCACACCCCAACGCCGCCGCCGAGCCCTCCGAGTTCGACCGCGAGCACGCCTGGCCCTGGTTCGCCTATCCGATTGTGGAAGTGCGCGACGGCGAGGCGACGGGTATGCGCGTCTGGCAGCTCCAGGCCGACCGCAACGGCTACGACGAGCTCAGTGTTGAGCTGACTGAGGATTGATGCGACCCGCCGGAGGGCGGAAACTGACGAATAGGCACTGTAGACTACAACGAACGAGCGAGGAAGGAACCGCAACGATGACGACACAGATGGCAACGGCACAGATACGCATACCGACGGCGCTCCGCCAGTTCGCCGGCAACCAGCCGACCTTTGACGTAACCGCGTCGACGGTCGGCCAGGCGCTGAGCCAGCTGACCGCCGAATACCCTGATCTCGGCAACCACCTCTATAACAATGAGGGCGAGCTGCGCTCCTTCGTCAACATCTACTACGACGAAGAGGACATCCGCTATCTCGACGGCCAGGAGACGCCGCTCAGCGACGGTAGCGAGATCACCATCGTCCCGTCAATCGCCGGCGGCGCGGTCGAGATCGAGCCGCTCCAGGGAACGCTCGACGGTGACGAGATCATGCGCTACAGCCGCCACCTGATCATGCCCGAGGTGGCGATGGGCGGCCAGGAGAAGCTGAAGGCGGCCAAGGTGCTGCTGATTGGCGCAGGCGGGCTGGGCTCGCCGCTCGGGCTCTATCTCGCGGCAGCCGGGGTCGGCACCATCGGCATGGTCGACGCCGACGAGGTCGACTCGACCAACCTCCAGCGCCAGATCCTCTACGGCACCAGCGATGTCGGCGTTGACAAGCTCGAAGCCGCCAAGAACCGGCTGACGGACCTCAATCCCTACGTCAAGATCAACGAGCACCGCGTCAGGCTGACCTCCGACAACGCGCTCGACATCCTCAAGGACTACGACATCGTCGTCGACGGCACCGACAACTTCCCGACGCGCTACCTCGTCAACGACGCCTGTGTGATCCTCGGCAAGCCGAACGTCTACGGCTCGATCTTCCGCTTCGAGGGCCAGGTCTCGGTCTTCTATGCAGAAGAGGGGCCGTGCTACCGCTGCCTCTATCCCGAGCCGCCGCCTCCCGGCCTCGTCCCGAGCTGTGCCGAAGGCGGCGTCCTCGGCGTCCTGCCGGGCACGGTCGGCGCAATGCAGGCGACCGAGACGGTGAAATTGATCCTCGGCATCGGCGATCCGCTCATCGGCCGGCTGCTGCGCTATGACGCGCTGGGCATGGAGTTCCGCGAGTTCAAGCTCCGCAAGGACCCGCGCTGCCCGGTCTGCGGCGAGAACCCGACCGTCACCGAGCTGATCGACTACGACGAGTTCTGCGGATTCGGCGGCGATCACGTCGAGGCTGACGAAGCGCTGACGCCGGAGTGGGAGATCAGCGCCAAGGAACTGGCCGCGGCCCGCGCCGCCGGCAAGAAGCCGGTCGTCATCGACGTCCGCGAGCCGCACGAGCGCGAGATCGGCTTCATCCCCGATTCGACCTTGATCCCGGTCGGCGATGTCCCGGCCCGCATGAGCGAGCTCAACTCGGCCGACGAGATCGTCCTCTACTGCCGCACCGGCGTCCGTAGCGCCCGCGCGCTAGAGACGCTCCGCTCGGCAGGCTTCGGCAAGCTCAAGAACCTCGTCGGCGGCATCCACGCCTGGTCCGACGACGTCGACCCCAGCATCCCGAAGTACTAGCGATGGCGAAGAATTCAACTAGCTTGATGTAATTGCCGTTAGTGCATTTCCGTGCTGCTAGGCTATGCCCCCAGCAGCACGGAAATGCACGCAACAAATGCCACGATCACCACTCCAAAGATGACGTTACTTCGATGGTTTGCATTGAATAGAGCGTACGAAGCGCCAGCCCATGCCATCCCCCCGAAGATTGAAACCGACCAACTCGCCGTGGTGCCAATTAGCGATCCCACCCTGGTGTTCTCAATGATGAGGATTATCAGCAATATTCCTAAGAGTGAGGTCAGGAAAGTTAGAACCCGAGTTGTTCGCTTCTTATCACTATCTGAGCGGATAGCCTGGGTCCGAAGTTGGCTCCTAGTTTCTTCATTTTGACGCTGCAACTCTTTGAGGCTAGAACGATTTTCCTCGTGGATGGAAAGTATCCGCGCGATCTCGGCCCTTTGACTAGCTATTTCACCTTCGTGCGCCATCGCTATCTCTTCTTGCGTCCGAACCTTCTCTCGGTATCTTTCTAGTTCATCAAAAGTCTCCTGTAGATGATCCTCAAGCCGCTCTCTTTCCTCAAGAAGGTCGGCGTTGTCGCGAGCAAGGGCCGACTCTATCTGTTCCTGAAAAACCTCAGAGTTTGGATCGAGATCCTGCAAGTTCGTCATCAGCATCTGATCTGCCAAGATGCGAGACGCGGTTTCAGGATCAATATCGTCGTATAGATTAAGGAGGCTCGCTACTTCTGCAGCCACGCCATCAAATGGGGGAGAGATAGCGCGAAACACAGGAAGTGCGAAAGCTTCCACGAGTGTTCTACGGAAGTCATCGGTCATGGGAACCAGAGGCTGCAGCAACTGTAGCAAGTGATTTGGCAGCATCACCGAACCGATCTCGAAATCGTTCGTGAGCTTGGTTCGGTCGAAGTAGAAAAGGGATCTATCGAGCGTAAGAGCTAGACTGCCTGACCTCAGGGCGTTGACGGCCAGATCTCTTCTAGCACGGACGGTAAAAAGCAGTACCATGTCGTGAGCCAGAGTTTCGTGGTGCTTTGGATTATTAGGACGGTGCTGATTGATGTATTCGTCGTATTCTGCAATCCACAGCCCTTTTTCAGTAGCTGACTCAAATGGATCATTCTTCTCATTATCAAAGACTTTGATCCCTCGCTCGTCCAGAAGTTCCCTCACGTAACGGAATTTCTGAACGAACGCAGATGGACTCGTTGGACGCTGTGCATTGAGTTCGTGATAGCGCAGGTCTATGCCGGAGGTTCCATAAGACCCAAGGACGGCTTGACTCACACTCTGTTGCCAGCTTGGATACCGAGTGAGCCTGACCCGTGCTGACCTCCAAGCGTGCTCATACTCTTGGATTGAATCGGAGAGTACGACGAACGAGACAGGAAGGTCGAACCTTTGTACGGTCTCTACAATCATCCTGCTCACGTCTACCATCGGAGTATCGTTGAGACCAAGGACACCGAATATTACGTTTGTGTCTAAGAAGATCGTTAGTGGTTGCATCTCATCTTGAAAATACCCAGCTACTGTTTCATCGACCGCCAGCGAAAGTAGTGAGACTGTACCTACAAGCAACTGAGACAGAAACTGATCGCGCACTTCTGAGCGGAAAGATAGAAAATTGGCTATACAACGCTGCATTTCCTTTTTTGAAACATTGGGCGAGCAGTCAACAAAGCTAAAGCTCTTCCATCTACCGATGTCGACGTTTGCAGGGTGATAGCTGTCTTTTAGGAACTCTAGCGTTTCTACGCCGTTTTCGTAGAACTGATTCGCAAGATATACAAGGATACAGTTCCAAGCTTCGTCAAAGTGCTCCAGAACAGTTGAAAAGTCGCCTGTCTGAAGTGATGCAACCCATTCCTCCTTAACTACTTGCTCAAGTTGCGCCGCTTCGACAATTCGCTCTGAGATTGTCGAGAGTTCCAGTTCTGGAAACTCATACTTGGCTTCGTGAGACTCGTAGCTAATCTTGTCGGCTTCCGTCAATGCATCTAGAGCCGCAAGCAACTCGTAATCTGCTATCTTGATTCCAAACTGCTGATCTATCTCTGCGCTAATGCTGGTTACTGTCCATTTGTTGTCGCCATCCGAATTCGCGGCCACTAGCAGGATGATTTCCTCTACATTGCTAGTGCGTCCATCGCCAGTCCATGCAGGCACTAGATGACACAGCCTTCGCAGTACATCGGATTGGGTAGCCCGCATATAGGCGGCTCGCATTCTGTCGAACGATATGAAAGCTTAGGGCCAATAGTCCTCTACATACATTGTAAGCGGAGTGTAGCATCAAGCACCTCTGTCACACGTACAGCCTATTCGGTAATGTACGAATGCCATGACCCTAGAGAGATTTGGTCGGCTGAAACCACGCTTGGTCCGACGATGTCGCCCCCAGCATTCCGAGGTATTAGCTAAACGCACTTCCCGGCGCTAAGACTGACGGGCGGTTCGAAAGCCGCCCTTATTCGTCAAACTCCGATTCACGAAGAATACCTAAACGTCGTTGCTACCGATCACCACCAACTCGTGCTTCGCGCGCGAACAGGCGACGAGGTAGAGGTGGTCGTCGCGGGGGGTGTCGTCGGCCTCGGTGAGGATGACGACGGGGCTTTCGAGGCCCTTGAAGCTGTGGATCGTTGAGACGAGGATCTCACCGTCAGGGGGCGGGTCCTGCCAGGTGAGGCGGTAGCGGCCAGCGCGCTGGCCGGTCTCCCAGATGCTACGGCGCTCGCTGGCCGAGGT
>JAUIIK010000128.1 GCA_030431755.1 Chloroflexia bacterium | reverse complement strand
GAACGCACCTTTTGTGCACCAAGATGAGCGCCGGAGCTAGAGCGTCGAGCCCATATGCTCCGTGCGGCGACACTAGCCAGTAATCGTCCGGAGCAACCAGCACCGCGTCGCTACAGTGTTGTTGTCGGTGGTTCGTCGCGCCGACAGGTGACACGGTCGTTGCGAGATCCCACCTGCGCCGGGATGCCCATGTTGTTGCTATGGCGACTGCAACTTGGGGCCGCGTATCTGCTGTACCGCAGGTAATCGACCGCGCATTGCCGTCCAGCGAAATCCGCTACACCGTAATACCCGTCCACGGGTTTCTACGCATGCGACAGGTCCGGTCGATGTTGATAAACGTACACTAGATTGTTACCCGTGTAGTCCGGCGCGGGTTGACGCTGGCACGTTCGAGGATCAGAATAATGTCAGGAATATAGAGTTCAAGTTTAGCTTTGATCTCAGGCACACGCAGGAAGGAAGGAGCTGTTACAGCGACGATCAGCACGGATTCGCCTCCAGCGTTATCGGGGGAAGCGTAGCGAGCCGGCCGGGCTGGTACATAGACGGTGAGTGCCCCGTCAAGCAGACATGTCCACAGAGGAGGAACCACCCAGATGCCACGAGAAAATCCTGGCGAAATCCAACGACTTATTGACGGCGCGGTAAACGGCAACCTCACCCGCCGCGATGTTTTGCGGCGCGCGGTCGTGCTCGGGCTCAGTATCCCGGCCATCGCCGCGCTGCTGGCTGCCTGCGGCGACGATGATGACGATGACGACGACGATGATGATGGCGGTACCGGCGCCGGCGGCGATGCCACCGAAATGGAAGGTGATGCGACCGAAGAAGAGGGCGGCGGTGGCGACACCGGCGACTTCGACTTCAGCGATGTCACGACCCCGCCCGAAGTCGCTAATGCCGATACAGCCAGCGAGTATAGCGGCGCATCGCTGACCTACTACGGCGATGGTGTCGGCATCGGCAACGACCTCGATCTAGCCATGGCCCAGAAGTTCACTGAGGCCACCGGCATCGAAATCGAGGTCATCCCGCGGCCACAGGACGCGACCGAGACCTTCTCGACCTACCAGCGGCTCTTCCAGGCGCAGTCGGGCGACATGGACATCATGATGGTCGATGTCATCTGGCCCGGTAGCTTCGCCCAGCACCTGGCCGATCTCAGCGAAGCGCTCGGCGACGACGCCGGCAGCTTCTACGAGACGATCATGGAGAACAACACCGTCGACGGTAAGCTCGTCGGCATCCCCTGGTTCGGCGACTTCGGCATGCTCTACTACCGCACCGACCTTGCCGAGCAGTACGGCTACGACGGCCCGCCCGAAACCTGGGACGACCTCGAAGAGATGGCAACGACCATCCAGGAGGGCGAGAAGGCCAACGACGAGAACTTCTGGGGCTTCGTCTTCCAGGGCAACGCCTACGAGGGTCTGACCTGCGACGGCCTGGAGTGGCAGGCGTCGGCCGGCGGCGGCACGATCGTCGATCAGGACGGCAACGTCACGCTCGACAACGCAGAGGCCGCCGCGATCTTCGAGAAGATCCAGGGCTGGGTGGGCAACATCGCGCCGCCCGGTGTCACGACCTACCAGGAAGAGGACGCTCGCAACGCCTTCCAGAACGGCCAGGCGGCCTTCATGCGCAACTGGCCCTATGCCTACTCGCTGGGCCAGGGCGACGATTCGGCTGTCGCCGGCAACTTCGACGTCGCGCCGCTGCCCGCCCAGAGCGGCAGCGACCACGTCGGCACGGTCGGCGGCTGGCAGATCGGCGTCTCCGAGTACTCTCAGAACAAGGAAGCTGCAATCGAGTTCGCCAAGTACCTGACCAGCGCCGACGTCCAGAAGTGGCGTGCGATTGCCGCCAGCTTCGTGCCGACCCGCCCAGAGGTGGCCGAGGACCCGGCAGTCATCGAAGCGATGCCGTTCCTCCAATCGCTGGCCGACGTTGTGCGTGTCGTGCGCCCGTCCACACCGGCCGGCGATCTCTACAACGAGGTCTCGACGGCCTACTTCCAGGGTCTCAACGAGATCCTCAATGGGTCCGACGCGGAAGGCTCGGTTTCCGACATGGCTGGCGACATCGAGTTCATTCTGGGCTAAGATCGGAACACAATCCCGGTTGAGCAGGTCGGCCAACGACGGAACCCACCTGTTCACAATGAGCGCCAGAATGACATGACCGGCGGGGCAAGCCCAGGAGGAGAACTCCTTGCCTCGCCCGGTCTCCTTGTCGTACCGAAAAAGGAAGGGGAGATGTCATGGCCGAACAGGCTGCCGTCAATCCGGGCGGGGAAGGAGAGGGCGGGCCGCTCCGCGCGTCCGACCTGACGAGGAGCCGCACCCGCACCGCCTGGCTGCTCCTACTCCCGACACTCCTCGTTGTCGCCGTCGTCGCAGCCTTCCCGCTCGGCCAGACGATCTACCTGAGCTTCACCAACGAACGTCTGGCCGATCTACAGGGGCCGGAGTGGATCGGGCTGGACAACTACCGCCGGCTGCTCGAAGACGATGACTTCCACAATACGATCTGGGTGACGGTGCGCTTCACCTTCATCACGATCATCGCCGAATTCATCCTCGGCCTCGTCGTGGCGCTGGTCGTCAACTCCCAGTTCAAGGGCCGCGGCTTGATGCGCACGGCGATGCTGGTGCCGTGGGCGATCCCAACGGTCGTCTCGGCTCAGATGTGGGCCTGGATGTACAACGATATCTACGGCGTCTTCAACGACCTGCTCAATCGAAGGCTCGGGATCATCGACCAGAACATCGCCTGGATCGCCGATCCCGACTATGCGCTCTGGGCGGTCGCGGCCGTCGATATCTGGAAGACAACGCCCTTTGTCGCCTTGCTCCTGCTGGCCGGTCTCCAGGTCATCCCGGAAGATATCTACGAAGCCGCCAGGGTCGACGGCGCGAACAAGCTCCAGCAGTTCTATAAGATCACCCTGCCATTGCTGGTCCCGGCGATCGTTGTGACGCTGATCTTCCGCACGCTCGACTCGTTGCGCGTCTTCGACGTCTTCTACGTCATGTTCGGCGCCCGGCGCGACACGATGCCGATGGCTGTCTACGCCCAGAACACGATCGTCGCCTTTAGCCGCACCGGCTATGGCAGCGCCATCGCAGTGGCGATCTTCCTGATCATCGCGATCTTTGTTGTGATTTACGTGACGACGTTGAGAGTGGAACGCTCATGACCGCCACCGCGCGACCGCAAACGACTGAGGCTGCCGCCGAGCGCAGCCAGGTGCTGGATACGGTGATGAACGTCATCAAGCGCATTCCCTTCTACCTGCTGGTGGTGGTCATCGCGGTCTATCTGATGTTCCCCTTCTACTGGGCCTTCAGGTCGTCGATCACCCCGGATGCCGATCTCTTCGCGACGCCGGTGCAGTACTTCCCGAACAACCCGACGCTGGAGAACTACCGCGCCGTGCTGTCGGACGATAACTTCATCCGGGCGCTCGGTAACTCGGCCATCGTCGCGGCGTCGGTCACGCTACTGGCGTTGATGGTGGGCGCGTTCGCCTCCTACGCCATCGGCCGCTTCACCTTCCGCGGCCGGACACCGGTGCTCTATATCGTGCTGGCAATGACGATGTTCCCGCAGATCGCCGTCCTCGGCTCGCTCTACACACTGATCACCGAGGCCGGCCTCTACAACAGCTTATGGGCGCTGATCTTCACCTACATGATGTTCACGCTGCCCTTCACCGTCTGGGTCTTGACGACCTTCTTCCAGCAGATGCCGAAGGAGTTGGAGGAGGCGGCCTACGTCGATGGCGCGACGCCCTTCCAGGTCTTCTACAAGGTACTGCTGCCGCTGGCTGCGCCGGGCCTTGTGACGACCGGCCTGCTGGCCTTCATCGCCGCCTGGAACGAGTTCCTCTTTGCGCTCTCGTTCACCCAGACGCCGGACAAGTTCACCGTGACGCTGGCGATCTTCCGCTTCGAGCCACAGACGGCCGGCGGCTTCGAGATCGCCTGGGGCCAGATCATGGCGGCGACAATCATCATCACGCTGCCGCTCATCATTCTGACGCTGATCTTCCAGCGACGCATTCTCGCCGGCCTGACCGCCGGCGCGGTCAAGGGGTAGGGGGAGAGTTTGTAGGTTGTAGTACGTTGTTTGTAGTTAACAGCCTGGAGATCGTCAGCTGTTGGATTTCCTACAAACTACAACCTACGCACTACAAACTCCCCCGCCACAGCGAAGGGCAAGGACACGAACAATGGCGAGAGTGAATTTCGATCACGTCTATAAGATCTTTGGCGAGGATGTCTACGCGGTCAACGACCTGAGCCTCGATATCCAGGACGGGGAGTTCCTCGTGCTGGTCGGGCCGTCGGGCTGCGGCAAGTCGACGGCGTTGCGCTGCCTGGCCGGGCTGGAGGATATCTCGCGCGGCCACATCTACATCGGTGAACGCGACGTCACCTATCTCGATCCCAAGGACCGCGACATCGCGATGGTTTTCCAGAGCTACGCGCTCTACCCGCACATGTCGGTCCGCGACAACATGGGCTTTAGCCTGAACCTGCGCGGCGCGTCGAAGGCGGACATCAAGGCCTCGGTCGACCGTGCCGCCCAGATCCTCGGGCTTGAAGATCTGCTCGACCGCAAACCGCGCGAGCTCTCCGGCGGCCAGCGCCAGCGCGTCGCCCTTGGCCGGGCCATCGTCCGCGAGCCGCAAGCCTTCCTGATGGACGAGCCGCTCTCGAACCTCGACGCCAAGCTGCGCGTTCAGACGCGCGCCGAGATCACCTCGCTCCAGCGCCGTCTCGGCGTCACGACGATCTATGTCACCCACGACCAGATCGAGGCGATGACGATGGGCGACCGCATCGCCGTCATGAGCGCAGGGGTGCTCCAGCAGCTCGACACGCCCCAGAACCTCTACGACAAGCCAAAGAACCAGTTCGTCGCCACCTTCATCGGCAGCCCGTCGATGAACATCTTCCCGGCCACGGTCGTCCAGAACAACGGCACGGCGGCGATTCAGGGCGGCGAGAACTTCTCGTTGACGTTGCCGGACGCGGTCAAGGGTCTGATCCTCGACCACAAGGACGAGCAGATCAACGTCGGCATCCGCCCGGAGGACATCGAGGTCGTTCAGTACGCCGAACGCGCCGACGATGACAACACGTTGCGGCTGCCCGTCCGGCTGGTCGAGCCGCTGGGCTCGGAGATCATGCTGCACCTCGAGGGCCCCGGCGAGGAGCCGATCGTCGCCCGCGTCGATCCACGCGTCCAGCTCAAAGGCGGCGACGTTGCCCACGTCGCCTTCAATACCGACAAGCTCCACGCCTTCAACCCGGCGACGGAGGAAGCCCTGGTCTGAGAGGTAGGGAGTTTGTAGGTTGTAGTACGTAGTTTGTAGGAAACCCTGGGCGTGATCATCATCGCGTCTCGGATTTCCTACGAACTGCAAACTACAAACTCCCCATCAACAGCGTCACCGCCCAGCCACATTCGGGTGTTGAGCCACGACGGATGTCGCGATGAAGGTCTTGTAGGCGTCCAACGCGGTTGGGCTCTCGTAGCGGACGGTGCGCCCGTCAATGCGCTCCATGCCGGGGATCATCATGACCATGTCGGCCTGCTGGCTATAGTAGAGCGTCTCCTCGACGACAACTGGAGCCTCGAAGCGTAGCGGCTCGAATTCGGACCGGCGCTCGACGGCTTCTTTTGCGCCGGCATAGACCCGCTCCCGCGCCTCCTCCGGGTGCAGGCTATCGGCTGCGTAGCGGGTCAGCCCCTTCTTGACTGCCACACCGACGTGCGGCGGCAGCAGCGCTTCGGAGCGCTCGATGGTCGCTTCGTCGCCGGTAACGAGCGCGAGCGACACGCCAAAGTGTCCAGCAACGGCGGCGACCAACCCGACCTCATCCCACTCGACGCCAGCCCACTTCAGCATGAAGGGGTGGTAAGCGTGGTTGAGGATGCCGTCGGCCCGGCTTGGCGGCGCGTGGTAGCCGACGGCCAGCGCCAGATCGAAGCTATCGTCGAGGCCGGCACAGATTCCGAGCGGTTTGACGCGCCCCTGGATCAACCGCGCCTTGCGGTGCAGCAGTTCGGGCATGATGTTGCGGGCCTTGCCGTGCCCATCGTTGACGACCACCTCGGTCGCCCCGGCGGCCAGCGCCCCGTCGACGGCGGCGTTCGCCTCCAGCGTCATCAGCTTCTGCCCCAGCGCGTAGTCCATCCCACCGGTTGGGTCGCCCTGGCTGAAATCGACGACCCCGGCAATCCCCTCGATGTCGACCGTAATGTAGACGCGCATCCCGTTGCTCCTTCGGCTGATCAGCGACCTTGCTTGCACACGTCAAGTAGCACGACGCCCGCGGCTCAGGCAAACCGCGAGCCCGGTAGTTGACGGCAGCAGCACAACACGAGCGGACTGCTTTGCACATCTCATACGAAGTCGTAGCGATGAAGTTCTCACCCGCCGATAGTGCGCGCGGCGGGTATGGCGACGCAACGCGTCGCAGCTACAGGGGCAGGGCTCCTCGAAACGAGACGGCGCCGGTGTCATGGGTCGCTGCGACGCGTTGCGTCGCTTGCCGCAATCACGCAAACCTGGCAACAAGAACGCTTCAACCGGATTACGCATCAGAACATCGGTCGGTTTCCAGACGATAACTCAGTAACCAGGTAGCGGGGATACGTAGGTTTCACGATGTAGTCGGCCAGGACCTCGCCTAGTGTGTAGATACGCGCTATCGCTCAACGATCTACATCCGCTGGAGGCCCCTATGCGACGCACTGCCCTCGCCACGCTCATCTTCATCATCCTGGCCACAAGCTGCGGAGATAACAGTTCCGATCCGACGGCTCCGCCCGCCGGGCCACCAATAGACGGTCTCACCCGGCCGATCATCCTGGTGCCCGGTGTCGCCGGCAGCCAGCTTATGCTGGATGGCCAGGAGTACTGGGCCGCTGTCGGCGACCAGGTCTTCAGCCTCGATGACGAATTCCTGGAGGCGCTGGCGCTGCCTGCCGACGGCGTCCCGGTCGACGGCAGCGCCAGGAACGGCGACATCCTGCGACGGGAGTCAATCGAGATCATCGGGCTGCCGGTCAAGGAGGCGGACTTCTACGCCACGATCATTGAACGCTTCGCTGCGCTTGGCTACGACGAGGGCCAAAATCTCTTCATCTTCCCCTATGACTGGCGCATCGATAGCGCAATCGAAGCCGCGCGTCTGCGGGCCTTCATCGACGACGTTCGAGAGGAGGCAAATGCCGATCGGGTCGATATCGTGGCGCACTCGATGGGTGGCCTGGTGACGCTCGACGCGTTGAGCGTCGCAGAGATGGACGGCAAGGTGGCGCGCGTCGTGACGCTCGGGACGCCGGTCCTCGGGGCAACGAAGGCGCTCGGAGTCATCGAATACAAGGCCATCTGCTTCACCGAAGAGATCCTCGATCTGCACTGCATCACCAACCCCACGACCGCCCAGCGCGTGATGCGGAACTTCCCGGCCGGGTACCAACTGCTTCCGTCACGCGAATTCCAGCACGCCGTTGGCGCGCCGCTCGAGCTTGACGGCGTCGAGGCAAGCTACGACGCCTGGGCGAGCATTGTGCGGAGAAACCGCAACGGAGCGCTCCTCGACGCCGCCAGCGCCTGGCAAGGGCAGCTCCCGACGCGGCCACACGATCCTGAGGTCGAGATGCTGCGCGTCGTCGGCAGTGACCGGGCGACGCCGGTTCAGCTTGAGCGCTTCGCCATCCACGACTGCTACTTCTTCTCAGCCGACTTCTGCCCGGAGCGGATGGTGATGAAGGTGATCGCCGGGCCCGGCGACGGCACCGTGCCGCGTGCTTCGGCCAGCCTCCACGACGCGGACCGCGGCTTTGACCGGCGCGACAGCGTGGTGAACCACTATGTCGCGGGGGTCAACCACATGGGGCTGGCTCAGGATCGCGGCGTCTTCGACGTCGTCATCGCCTTTCTCGGCGGCGAGACGGAAGCGCGCATCGCTTCAACTGCGTCAACCGGCCTCGTCGCGCAAGCGGTCAACGACACGCCGACGGAGTTCGAGGGGTTGACGGTGACGGTCATCGGCCCGGCCTGGGGCAGCGTGTACGACGGCAATGAGTGGACCGGCCCGGTTGAGGACGCGGAAGCTGACATCATCTACACCGGCATCCCCGGCAGCCGTCTCTGGCGCGGCAGCAACGGCCAGACGTTCGCCTTCAGCAAGCCGGGCGACTACAGCGCGGAGTTCGTCGTTCCCGAGCCAGATGCGCCGGAGCGCGACTACCTCGCCGCGCAGGCGGCTCCCGACGAGCCCATCGAGAACGTCGTGCTGATCGAAATAGATCGCTACGATGACACGGAGATCGAGGACAGCGCGATATTCAGAGTCGAGCCGTCACCGGGCATGCGCGTCAGATTCGACTTCTCGACCGGCGGCGATCCCGACGACGTCGATATTCTCATAGATCGGGACGGTGACGGCGAGGCGGATGACCGCGCGACACAGGTTGAAGATCGAGTACCGCGGATCGTCGAAGCAACGGCGACACCGTCGGCAACAACCGTACCGGAGTTGCGAACGACGCCAACACCGACAATCACGCCCACGCCTGCGCCACGCCGCGTAACACGCCAGCTTCTCCAAGTCGGACCCAACGCTGAGCTACGGCCCGACATCATCGAGGCCTGGGAAATCGGAGAGGATCAGAGCGAAATCGCGCTCTCCATCGAGGAGGGTCTCGAGCTGTCTGACGGGACACAATTCACAAGCGAAACGCTACTCGCCCTGCTCGAACGTCGCCGGGCCGACATCAACCGCTTCGAATACCTCGCCGGCGAGGCGATTGATGACTACACCGTGTTCATCCTACTGGGCACCAGCGCCGCAACGGACTTCCTGGCGACAATCGGCGAGTTCAGGGTGACAACGGTACAGCGCTAGCCACGCTGTATCGAGATTGGCTGCGTCGAGCGGATCGTAGAGGTGGAGCTGGTCTCTACCTTCATGGATCAAACTAGGTGCAGGACAGGAAGATTGCGCCCGTTCTCTCAGCCGCACGCCACCAAGCAGCGTCGTGTGCGAACATCCCACGCCGAGCCTGGCATCCCGAGGAAGGCTCTGCGCCCGAGGGATCTCCGAACGACAGTGTCGCGCTCCGAGGAGGACCGTACCGGTCGCTCCAGCGGGATCGATCACCGTCTCCCGCACCGGCGGGCGGCACGCTCGCAACAAGATCCCTCGGGCGCAAAGCCTTGCTCGGGATGACCATGTTGATGCTGTGGCGTCTACTGCGTGGCACTGCGCGTCACCGGATTTTGAGCGCACCGCAGCCTGCGGGAACGTCAGCTACTCGACTAGCTCGTGGAGGTCCTGGACATGCGCGACGTGCAGCAGGCGCTCTTCAATGAAGGCGGCCAGGCCGTCGTCGAGGTGGTGGCCGATGGTGATTTCGGCGTGCGCCTTGACGTCGTCGAAGGCGTTGCCCATCGCAACGCCGAAGCCGGCTTCGGCCAGCATCTCGACGTCGTTGTAACCGTCGCCAACGGCGATGACATCGGACATCGTCAGGCCGTACTGCCGCGCCAGCCACTCCAGCGCGTAGGCTTTGGTGCTGCTGGGGTGCATGAACTGCACCCAGTCGGTCTCGCCGCCGAAGACCTCGTTGACGTGTACCCGATAATCGGCCTCGCGGCCCGCGCCGATCTGCTCGATGCCCCGCAAGCGCTCGACCGCGTCGAAGACGACGATGCGCGTGGCATGGCCGATCTGCGCCAGCTCTCCGTGAGGCAGCCGCTCAATCGTCGAATTGAGGTTCTTCTGGGCGTAATCGAGCCAGTATGCCGTGTGCTCGCCATCATGCTCGGACGGCCCGACGAAGGTTCGCTCACCCGCGCGGACATCCTCGGTCACCATCGGTTGCAGCCCGGACTCGACCAGCGCCGGAACCACCGTGCCGACGATCTCCTGGGGCAGCGGGATGTAGTGCAAGATCTCGGCGGTGACCGAGTCGCGCACTAACGCGCCATTGAAGCTCACGATCGGCAGCCGCAAGTTGAGCAGATCTGCGACCGGTTTCGTGCCCGCCCAGGAGCGGCCCGTCGCAATCGTCACGATCCACCCGGCCTCACCCGCGTGGTGCACGGCGCGTTGGGTGCGTTCGCCGATCTCACCGTCCGGGCCTGTCAGCGTCCCGTCGATATCGAGGGCGAGGATGCCCTTCGGCTGCCGGCCGTTCATTTCAGCTTCGAATCTGTCGTTTGTTGACTTTGCGGATGTCACGCTGGCGTTCCTCCATAACTCCCGAGCAGAGAGGATACACGCCACACGCTACGCCGTTCAGATGCCAGGGTACATGCGGGGTTAGCCGGCCGGACGGATGATGAACGGTTCCGGTTGCTCGCCCTGCGCAAGCTGCCGGATGGCCTGCAGCGTCTGCTCGGCATAGTCATCACTCATGTCGACGAAGTCGGACAATGTGAGCTGCACAGCGCGCGCCGTCGTCGCGTCACGCGGCAGCGAGCTTGCCTCAACGACATCCACACTGCCAGCGAAGAGCGCCAGAGCCGCAGCGACGTTCACACACACCAATTCGTCGATCTCCTGCGGATGCTGGCGGAACGCGGTCAGCGGCTGGTCACTGCGGATGGCATAGACCTCGTTGATCTCGCAGTCGTGAAAGCGCTCGGTTCGCCAAGCATGAAAGCGCCGGCCCAGGCGCACGACATCGCCTTCGCGCACGACAAGCCCGATCTCCTCATCCGCCTCCCGCAACGTTTCGCCGAGCGTCTCGCCACTGCGGAAGTGCCCGCCGACTGCGACATCGAGAACACCCGGCCAGGTGTCCTTGGTCAGCGACCGTCGCTGAAAGATCACAAAGGGTCCATCAGTATCGTCGATGCCCCAGACCCAAAGGTGCAGCGAGCGGTGCCAGTCGCCATCACGATGGACCTCACCGCGCGGCTTCGACCATCCCAGCGGGTTGCCGGACGCGTCATAGAGATCGAAGCGTTCGTCCTGCGGATCAGTAGTCTTCATTAAGTGCTCACTTGCATCTTCCCAGCGGATTGTACTTTCGGGCCGTCTCGTCCTGGTCTCCGAACGGAATCGATGCGGTGAAGATTGCGCCGTGGGGCAGGTTGCCGGCGGTCAGGTCACCACCGTGGGCGCGGAAGATGCGACGGGCGATAGTAAGCCCAAGTCCCGCACCGCCGGTCCCGCGGTTTCGAGAGGTCTCGCCTCGATAGAGTGGCGAGAAGAGACGCGGTAGCTCGCTTGCGGAGATACCGGTCCCGCTATCGATCACTGACAGTCGCACCTCGCTATGCGTGCGCTCGCAAGTAATTCGAATCGTTCCGCCCACAGGTGTAAAGCGCACCGCATTATCCAGTAGATTCTCGATTGCCCGCGTGAGCATGTGCTCGTCTCCCTGGACGGCGCGGCTATCAGGTGATAGATCGCGTTGGAGTTCGATGTCCTTGGAGTCTGCCTGGGGCTGAAACCCGTCGACAAGATGACCGACCAGCTGCGAAAGCTCGAGCGGCTCCGCATTCGGCGTCTGGTCGAGGTACTCCAGACGGGTATAGGCGAACAGGTCACTGATCAACCGCTCCAGCGCATCAGCCTTCTCGCGCGCAATCGAGATGTAGCGAGCGCGCTTTTCCGGAGTGTTTGCCACACCGGAGTCCAGCCCTTCGAGCGCGCCCCGCAATGAGAAGAGTGGCGTTCGTAGATCGTGAGCGACGGCGCCGACGAACATGCGTCGCTCCTGCTCCAGCTCAGCTTGTTGCTCCAGCGAATGCCGCAGCTCTGCGCTCATCAATTCGAGAGCGGTTCCGACCTCGTCAACCTCGCGCACATTGGACGAGGGGACCGACACCTCAAGATCGCCGGTCGCGATCCTTCGGGCAGCCTGGCTTGTCGCCGCAAGCGGTCGCACGACCGTACGCCCGATCTGCCATCCAATCGCGCTCAACGCAATCGACAGCGTCGCAAGGGCCACAACAGGCGCCAGCCAGATCCCATCCGGAGGTCCGCTGTTTTCCTCGCCGTAGACCACGGCGGAGATTTCAGGGTTGGAACCGGGAAATGTCAGCTGCTCGACCCTGCGCACCCGAGCATCACCGTCCGCATCGGTAAACGGGTCACTCGTGCTCTGGAAGAGCACGACGTCACCTTCTATGAGCGTGAAGTCGACGCCCAATTCAGCCAATCGGGCCGCGGTCGCCGCCTGCCAGGCGGGATCGCCCCAGCTTGCGACGCTATCCCTCAGCAGATCCGCTGCGCTGTCCATGTCCGCGCCAGTGACATCGTCGCTGACACCGGCCAGGTGAAAGACCAGAAAACCGGTCACCATGACCGGCAACAGAAAGCTGATGGCCAGGGCCAGGATCAACCAGCGTCGGATCGGCAGTGTGCGGCTACGCGTGGCAGACATCATCGACCGGGCTCGCCTTCGAAGCGATAGCCAACACCCCAGACCGTCGCGATGATCTGTGGGTTGGCTGGATCAACCTCGATCTTCTCTCGGATGCGCGCGATATGGACCGTGAGTGAATGGCGGTCGCCATATTCACCCCAGAAACGCTCATAGAGCTGATCGCGGGTGACGACCTGACGCGGATGCTCGGCCAGGTACTCAAGGAGATCGAACTCGCGCGGGGTAAACGGGACCGGCTGGCCATCGACTAGAACTTCACGCGCACGCGGATCGAGCGACACTCGGCCAAACTCGAAGTTGGTCGGCGCCGGCTGCTCTCCACGATGGTAACGCCGCAAGACAGCCTTTACTCGGGCGACGACCTCGGTTGGTGTGGCCGACTTGACAATGTAGTCGTCTGCCCCGAGCGCAAGCCCGCGGATCTTGTCGCAGTCTTCCTGTTTGGCACTCAAGAAGAGCACAGGCACGTCGCGTTCTTCGCGCACATCGCGCAGCAAGTCGAAACCGGACTGCCCGGGCATCATCACGTCGAGGATGACGCAATCAACCTGGTGTTCGTTTAGGAGCATCCTGGCGCCATCGGCATCCGGGGCCGTCAGCACGGCGTAGCCATCAGCCTCGAGGAAATCCCGCATCAGATCGACGATATCCGGTTCGTCGTCGACGACGAGCACGGTCGCGGAGCGCTGCATTGGTGTGACTCCTCCCGGCCCGCACGCGTGGTCGCTACCCATGGATTATGGAGAGTCCGGCGAACACCTGCCAGCGAAAAACAGTCGCTGTACGAAGTCGAGAGAAGTTGTTGAGGAACTGTTGAGATTCTCCCGACTGCCTGTTGAGAGCCGCTCACTAGCATCCATACCAGGCGCAAATGCGCCATTGGAAACGCACTGTTGGAAGGTTCGACATGCAACTTGCAGCAGTCAACGTCATCACAGCGCTCCCCCTGGCGGCGCTCGGGCACGAGTCGGGCCCCTGGGATGGTGAGTGGTGGTGGGTTTGGAGGCTCACGATGTTTCTCATCTTCTTGGCCGTCATCATCTTCGTCATCTGGTGGTCGCGCCGCTGCTGGCCACGCCACGAGCTGTCCGGCGTCGAACGGGCACGCGGCATCCTCGCCGAACGCTATGCCCGCGGTGAGATTGACGGTGACGAGTATCGCGACCGGCTCTCGCAACTGGAGTAACACGCATCGGAGAGGCGCATCGCGTCGATGCGCCTCTCCGCAGACACACAGAATGGAACGACCGCTATGACCGCGACACAAACACGATCAACGGCTACGACAACGACTGGAAATGTGGCCGCAATCGACACCATCGTCTCCGCCAGCAACATCGTCAAGACCTACCGTACCGGTGAGGTGAGGGTCCATGCGTTGCGCGGCGTGCACCTGGACGTCGAGCGTGGCGAGATGGTCTCGATCATGGGCCCGTCGGGCTGCGGCAAGACGACATTGCTCAATACACTGGCAGGGCTCGACACGATCGACGGCGGCCGGATCTTGATCGAAGGCTCCGACCTGGCCGGGCTATCCGACGCCGAGCGCACCAGCTACCGCGCCAAACGTATGGGCTTTGTCTTCCAGTTTTACAACCTGCTGCCGGTGCTCTCGGCCGTTGAGAACGTCGAGCTCCCGCTGGTTGTCAGCAAGATCCGGCCTGGCACAGCCCGCGAGCGTGCACTGGCGATGCTGGCGAAGGTCGGGCTGAGCGACTGGGCCGAGCACCGGCCCGCCGAGCTCTCCGGCGGCCAGCGCCAACGGGTGACAATCGCCCGTGCGCTGGTAAACAACCCCGCCATCGTCTGGGCCGACGAGCCGACCGGCGACCTCGACTCAGAAACTGCCGACGAGATCATGCACCTGTTGATCGAGCTCAACCGGACCCAGAACCAGACCTTCGTTATCGTCACTCACGATCTCCGTATCGGCCAGATGACCGACCGCATCATCCGCATGAAGGACGGCCGGATCACCGGCAGCGAGGATCAGAGAAGAAATGATATGCCCAAACGCCACTGCGGCGGCAGCGCCACTACTCCCGCATCTACGGAGCAACACTCCATGTAATCGGCATCCC
>JAUIIK010000127.1 GCA_030431755.1 Chloroflexia bacterium | reverse complement strand
GCGATTGGCAGTGATCGTCGGGTTCGCCGGGAACCCGTAGTAGATGACACCCGCGTCGAAACGCGCTTCAGCAGATGCCAGATGCATCACCAGGGTACCGCCCATACAGAACCCTACGCAGCCCCACGTGGGGCCGTCACCTTCCGCAGTGATGAGCGCGCCAACATCCTGCAACGCTTGCGGGTACGATGTCAGGCCGCCACGCGCCCGCGCCGCCTCGATGGTCTGCTCCGAAAGGTCTCCCTGACGCACAAATAGGTTTGGCAGGTATGCGGCGTAGCCATTGGCCGCGAAACGCCGGGCGAGATCGTGATAGAACTCATTCGCGCCCCAGATATCGTGGACGATGATGACACGACCGGACGCGCCGGCTGTCGGCTCCGCGACGAACACGGGAATCTCTGCGCCGCCACTCTCGACAGTCATGCTACGTTCCCGCACGTTGCCGTTGGTCTCAATTGCGGGATGTCCCAGCTCTTCATGACACATCTGCGAAGTCCCTCGTTTCAGAATTTGCAGCGTTTCTACGAGGATTCAGACTAGCATACCGACAGGCCTGTGATGTTCTGGCATGTACTGACGTTGACCATTTCAGGGCACTCATTATTGGAGGAGACACATGACCAATCAGGATCTTTCGAACGCGACCCTCGAAGCCATCCGCACGACACGCTCGATGCGGCGCGTTGAACCGACCGACATTCCCGGCGAGACACTGAAGGCGATCCTCGATGCGGCCATCCGCGCGCCCAGTGGCAGCAACCAGCAGACCTGGTCATTCATCGTCGTGAAGGATCCAGACATCAAGCGGGCCCTGCAGGAGATCTACGCGTCAGTCGCCTACCAGTATTTCGAGGCTGCGCCGAAGACTGTCTCCGACGGCAGTGGCGCAGAGGTTATGACGCGCGTCCGTAGCTCGGCCCGCTATCTCGCTGACAATCTCCACCTGGCGCCGGTGCTTATCGTGGCGTGCATCAGCGGCACGCGCAACTTCACCCTGGGGGCTTCGATCTACCCCGCGGTGCAAAACATGATGGTCGCTGCACGCGCGCTTGGCGTTGGCTCGACGCTCACGACGTTTCACATCTCCCGTGAGGACGATGTCAAGCAACTGCTCAACATCCCAGCAGATGTGCACACCGCCGCGCTCATTCCGCTCGGCTATCCGACCGGCAAATGGGGCAAAGCTCGGCGCAGGCCGGTCGAGGAGGTTGTCTATCTGGACGAGTTCGGAGCCGCGCTCTGGGCCTCGGGAGAAAATGCGTAAGATTGTCCGACGTTGCCGGTCATATCATTGCGGCTCCACTCGGCGAGCCGTTCGTCTGAAGCTGACCGGGGGTTGGAGTGGTTCTCATCAGGCGCTATCAGCGACGTGTCTGGCACATGCTCATCGCCTTGGCCGGCATAGCGCTTATCGTTGGACCAGGGTTCGTTGCGCCGCCTGAGTCAGCTCAGGCCGGTGGCCCGAACCCGATCTGCGATGCAACCTTTACGATCGTAACCCCGCCAACGGTCGAAGCCGACCCGGGCGAGACAGTGAATATCCCATTCTCGGTGAACGTCGATGTCTCCGAGATCCTTGTCGTGATCTTGTCGATCGACGTAACCCTCCCGCCGGGAATCGCCGCGAGCTACTCGCCAACGGGCGCGGTCACGCCCGTAGCTGACCCGGTCAACCCGAGCACGCTCACCTACAACGGCACGATCACTGCCACCGTCCCGCAGTCGGCAGTGCCGGGACAGACCTGGCTATTCACGCCCAACTCCGCGACCGCGCAATGTGAGGGCGCAAATCTCAACCAGCCCATCGTCGACACCGCGCCGGGCGCAGGGTTCCGCATCGTCGCCCTGGGCGCACCGCCGACGGCCACTCCGACGCCGACAGCAACGGCGACCCCCACCGCGACAGCGACCGCCACGGCAACCTCAACACCGACGGCAACGGCGACCACACCGCCAACGCCGACGAACACCGCGACGCCTTCGCCAACGCCGACTGCGACGGCAACAAACACGCCGACACCGACGCCGACCGCAACAGCGACCGCCACGAACACGCCTACGCCTTCCGCGACACCAACCACGCCCCCGACGGCGACGGCAACCCAAACAGCGACGTCTACCGCCTCCGCGACGCCCACAGCCTCCGCCACAACGCCGCCCACCACGACGGCAACCCAGACGCCGACGGCCACGGTCCCGCCGAGCGCCACCCCCGGCGGCAGCCCGACCGTTCCTGTAAGCGCGACTCCGACGAATTCGCCGACATCGACAGCAGTGGGGTCGGCAAGCGCGACGGTCACGTTGACGCCTGCTGGAACTGCCTCCAACACCGGCACGCAGACTGCCACAACCACGGCAATCGACTCAGATGGCACGGCCACTGAAGGTGCTGTCGCAACAACAGCAGTACCGACCGCTGTCCAGACGGTCGGGCAAACGCCGACGGTTGCCGCCGCGCCGGACACCGCTAGCGGTGGCAGCGCGCTAGTGCTGGAGATCTCCGAAGAGCGTCAGGATATGACAACGTCATCCGAGTCGAATGACGACATGCCCTTGCGTACCGGCTTCGGACTAGCCGGATTGCTGGCCCTCGCCGCTGGCGGGTTCGGACTCTGGCGTGGATACCGACAACGAAGCTAATGCACCGCTCTGCGACGCCGGTGGCGGATCTGGAGTGACGGGGAACTACTAACGACGACCTGCACGCTCACGTAGGCGGTCGACGACATCCTTGAATCCGCGACTGCGGCTGTCCTCATCGGTTGGGAAGAATGCGGCCTTCCGGAGAATTCCCTGGACAACAATTCGCAACCCAAGCGCCGCGCAGGCAAGCACGACGATCGCCAATAGCTCGTTCATACGATCGTCATGAAGTAGACGAATGCGACGATCGGGGCGATAACGAACAACCCGGCGCGCATCGTACGAATATCGCGCCGTAGCTCGCTCTCTTCTTGAGCCGACTTGACGTCGCCGGCCTCGAGCGCTCTGTTGATGTCATCAGTCGACTCCCGCGCGAGACCGCCCCGGTTCAGCTGGGTACTCAGCGTGTCGATGATCCCAGAGCCAACGAGACTCGCCGTCAGGATCGCGATGACGAGGAAGAGCAGCACTAGCGGGACGACACGCTCGCCGGTTACTAGACCCACGATCGCAGCGAGTAGCAGCGCCAGTGGAATGGAGACGAGCCCGGCCACGAAAGACCAGAGCCGCCAGCGTTCACCGCTCCAACGGGCATCCAGCATCTCAAGCACTACACATCCAGCCAATCAACTCACTCTGCGTACGAGACCGAGTATGGTTACATTGTCCACCGCTGGCGCTGCGCCGGCGAGGGCTGCGGCGACCGCGGGTAGAGAGAATGAATCGGCACGTTGAGCAACGATCTTGGTTTCCTCATCATCTTCATTGTCCTGCCCACGGCGGTCATCGTCAGCGGCGTGTGGCTGATGCTGATCGTCCGCAGCGATCTTCAATTGCGAAGCTCGCAACAGCCTAACACGTCCGACAATACGGTCGAAGATCTCGGCGCAACCGCGTCAGCCGATGACCTGGACAACGCCGGAACATCAGAAGATCTCGAAGAACCTGCCGTTGCGACCGCCGAGCTCGCGACCGGCCAGCCGCACGCAGAATACGACGAGGAGGAGGAATTCTGGACTCCAGTGCCGGCTTCACAGTCTCCGACTTCGGACCTCGTCGACGATGAAGATGTGGTGGACCCGCAGGATACCGCTACGCAAGCTGAAGGCCAGTCTGTGCCCGAGGAGTTCGGTGACACCGCCAACCTCCCCGCCGCGCTCGACAACGAAGCGCCGCGCGAAGGTCCGACTGAGGCTGCGGACGATGCCTCCCAGCTCGACGAGGACACCGGGCTAGATGAGGAGCCGCAGCGCCGGCGGCCGACGGCGCGCATGGTCCCATCGACCGAAAACGTGCTCCGACGCACCGGCCAGCCGCAACGTCCAAGCCCGGCTGCCACCCGCTCAAACGTCCGCGATGAAGGCCCGGTGGAGCGCCCCGACGGCAGCTGACACGTCGGTTTCCTCGACAACAAACGAGATGTTCAGCTCGCTTGAGCCCTGGGCGATGGCCACGATGTTTATCTCCTCAGCGCCCATGGTCGCGAAGACCTGACCGGCAACACCCGGCGTTCCGCGCATCCCAGCCCCAACGACCGCGACAATCGCGACGTCACGCTCCTCGGAGAGCGACAGCACACGTTGGTGGTCAAGGTCTTCGCGGAACTCCGCTCCGAGCGCCGCCAGGACGCTCGCCCGGTCGGCTCCGCCAACGACGAACGAAACGCTGTGCTGGGACGAGGCCTGGGAGATCATGTAGACGTTCGCCTCTGTGCGGCCTACGGCGGAGAAGATGCGCGTTGTCACCTGCGAAACATCGATCAGCCCTCGGCCTTCGACCGTCACAATCGCGAGCCCGGAGATCGACGCGATCGCCTTGGCGGAATACCCCGCCTCGTGCTCGACCGAGATGCGCGTGCCGGGGGCGTCTGGCTCGAAGGTATTCTTGATCCACACCGGGATCGCCCGCTCCTCCGCCGGATACATCGTCTTGGGATGAATAACTTTGGCTCCGAAGTACGCCAGCTCGGTGGCTTCGCTATAGGAGATCGCGCTCAGCGTACGGGCACTGGGGACGATACGCGGATCAGCCGTCATCACGCCGTCGACGTCGGTCCAGATCCAGATCTCCGAGGCATCGACAGCGTTCCCGAGAATCGAAGCCGAGAAGTCAGATCCGCCGCGCCCGAGCGTCGCCGTCAGCCCTTCTACTGTTGCGCCGAAGAAGCCGGTGACGACCGGCAGCACGCCATCGGCCAACGCCGGAGTCAACACCTCCGCCGCACGCTCACGCGTCTCCTCCAGGAGAGGCGATGCGTTCCCGAAAACGCCATCCGTGACGATGACGCGATCCGCTTCGACCTGCTGTGCCGCAACGCCGATCTCGTTGAGATAGCTCGCCAAAATCGCGCTGCTCATGCGTTCGCCAAATGAGACGAGGCGGTCCTTCGCGCGTGGCGACAGCTCTCTCAATACATAGACGCTGTAGAGCAGGCGTGTTGCCTCGTCGACCAGCGATCCGAGCGTCGCGGAAGTCTGGCGGCGGCGTTCACCGGCGGGCACGAGCTCGGTCAATGCACGACGGTGCGGCGTCAGGATCAGCGCCCGGGCCGTCTCGACTGACTCGCTATCGCCGGCGACTGCGGCCGCGCCGCATTCCAGCAGCAGGTTCGTCATGCCGCTCATAGCCGACACGACGGCAACTACCGGTTCTCTGGCATGGTGCTCTTCAAGGATCGCCGCGGTCCGCCGCATTGCCGCTGCATCGCCGACGGACGTGCCGCCGAATTTCATTACCCGTGTCACGCATCTTCCCCTCTGACACGCCAGACTTTCACCGTTCCGCAGCAGAGGATTACACACTCGCAGCCCGCCAGGCAGCGCATCCCCGCGCAGTCAGTCCAGACATGGTCCTGCCAGCCATGGTGACGAATGTCGCGGTCATTACATTGTCAAGAGGGCCGGTTGGTAAGATAGGCAGGGTGTGTCCGGGAATTCCGGCGATATGGCGGTGGAGGTCCAGTTGATCCAATCTATGTCAGCGCGTGTTCGCGGAACGCTGATTTCCAGAGTGTTGCGAGTCGTTGTTCCTGCGCTTGTGATGATCGCTGTCCTGTTGCCCTCAGTATCGTCTGCACAGGAGGCCGGATCGACCTCGACGCCGGTCTATTTTGAAGAGACCGGGCAGGTGCTCTCAGGCGCATTTCTCGACGCCTGGTTCGAGGTCGGTGGACCGGACCAGACTGGTTTACCCGTCAGCCCGCCGGCGAAGATGGGCGACAAGTGGGTCCAGTGGTTCGAGTACAGCCGGCTGGAAGTAGCCGCCGAGTCGTATAGCCAGGCGAACGCCGAGGCGGTCACGACGTCCGATATCGGCCGTTTCTACGCGGGCGGGATGGGCTACATGCAGGCCCACTCGGCCTTCCGCGCGGTATCTGGCGCTGGGGATGGCGCGGTCTTCTTTGAAGAGACTGGTCACTCACTGGCCAACGCGTTTCTCGAAAGCTACGAAACCTCAGCCAATGATGAGCGCCTGGGTATGCCGATTTCCGAGGAGTTCTCGTTGAACGGCACGACCTACCAGTTCTTCGAGCGCGGCGCGATGTCCTGGAGTGCGGCAACCGGCGCGGTGCTTGTCCCGGTCGGGACGCTCGATGCGATGCGTTTGGGACGCCTCGGCTCCAGAGCCGACATGCCCGACACTGCTGACGTCTACTCGCCAAGTCTCTTCGCCCAGCGCAGCCAGTTTCCGGGCGAACGCTGGATCGAGGTGAACTTGTCGACGTACACGCTGACGGCCTGGGTCGGTGAGACGCCGGTCATGTCGACGCTCGTCGTCACCGGCGCGCCAATCTCGCCCACCGTTGCAGGCGAGTTCCAGGTCTACTGGAAGCTGGATAGCCAGACGATGGCCGGCGTCGGCGCTGACGGGATCGCCTACGAACAACCAGATGTGCCTGACGTCATGTACTTCTTCGAGGACTGGGCCATTCACGGCGCATACTGGCGGAGCGGATTTGGCTACGCCGCGAGTCACGGCTGTGTCAACGTCCCCCTCCAGCAAGCACAGTGGCTTTACGACTGGGCCACCGTCGGGACGCGCGTCGTCGTACACGCCTAACCGGCACGCGAGCCGTTCGGGACGGGCGCTTCAGGCACAGCCAGCACCGGCGTGATGCCGTCGGCATAACCAATGTCGTAGAGCATTCCCTGGGATGTGCGCCCCATCATTTGACGCGGCCGCAAGTTGACGACGAAGAGTGCCTGGGTTCCAACGACCTCAGCCGGATCGTCGCGCTCGCCCTTCATGCCCGCCAGGATTGTCCGCGATTCGTCGCCGAAATCAACCTGTAACTCGACGAGCGAGCGCGACTCCTCAATCTCCTCGACAGCTGTGATCGTGCCGACGCGGACATCGAGTTTCTCGACATCCTCAATCGTAACTTCCGGTTTCGTCTCCACTAGGCGTCTCTCTTCCAAGCGCTTCAAACGTCACAAGCCCGATCCCCAGCCGGTCGATCACATCGTGCGCCTGCGGCGAGCAGAGCGCCTCCAGCTCACGCTCGCGGTCGTCGCGATAGCTGCTGTCTTGAATATGTTCATCGACCAGCCCCGGATGACACATGAGCTCCGTCGCCCCCGTGCCCGCCGCCTCGATGACAGCGACAAGCAGATCCAGCCCGACCCCGCCCCCGTCAAGCCCATGAAAGCGTCCATCGAAGCCGTCGGTCGTCTGCACGCCCAGGCGTTGGAGGGTCCGACGGTCGGCGTCATCCGTGGCACGCACCGGCAGGCCGCGCCCTGCCGCCTCCCGACCAACGACCGGCAGCAGACGTCGGGCCGAATGTACGTACTTGTGCGAGTCGACGTGGGTCGGCTCGCGGCCGGTGAGCGCCCGAAACCGGTCGAGTTGCGCGCGCAGCTCGACCAGGACATGCCCCGGATCGGCGTTGTTTGCGATACGCCGTGTATCGGTCAGCAAGCAGCCGCATCCGTCGACCAGCGACGGCACGGACGTTGGGTCTGACACCGGGCGGCCGTAGCACAGGTTGAAGTGCAGTCCGACGCCGAGCCTGGGATGCACTGCGGCCTCGCGGACAGCCGCGTCGGCCCACCGCAGATTGACCATCAGCGTCGTCGAGGTGACGATGCCCTGGCTATGCGCCTGGAGAATCCCAGCATTGATGCCCGGCGAGCGCCCGAAGTCGTCGGCGTTGACGATCAGCTTGCGGCTACCAGACATGCCCTCTCGCCTCGATGGGCCAGATCGCCTCCACGATCCCGTCGCGCACGCCGACCATGACGTCGTGCAGGTTCACCGTCGTACAGACGTGGCTCGGCAGAACGCGGACGACATCGCCAACGTTCAACGGTGCTTCCAGCGCGGCCGGGTCAACTTCGAGGTTGCCGTGCTCATCGGAGCCGCGCAGATAAGTGACACCAGACCGGCCCGTTACCTCAGGCGTCCCGCCATCACGCGACAGGGTCTTCTGGCCCGCATCACAAACTGCCCGCGTCTCATTCGGGCGGCTAATGACGGTCGTCAGGCAGCTCAGCGCGTTCTCAAATGGCGCGCCGGCATCGCGGTAGGCGGTATCCATTAGCAAGAACGATCCGGCCTGCACCTCGTTCAGCACGCCGGCCTCCGCATCGATGGCGGACGAGCCAGTGCCACCCCCGGAGAGGTAGGTCAGCTCGTGGTTGTGCTCCTCCAGGACGTCGACCGCCTCCTTGAGCACCTCCATGGCCTCCGGGTTCAGCACCTCGCGATCCTCTGCCGGCCTGATCTGCGCGTGCCCCGCGTAGCCATGGAGCCCAACGAGCTGGACGCCTGCAGTGTCGCGAATGTGATTGGCGAGGCGCAATGCGTCGGCGGCCGAGGTGACGCCGCTACGTCCGGTGTTGACGTCGATCTCGATCAGCAGATTGACGGTGACGCCTTGTTGCACTGCGAGCGCGGCAATGCCGTCGATCGCATGCTCGCTGTCGACGACCGCCTTGAAGCCGGGCAGCCGCCGGGCGAGCGCGACAAGCCGCTCGAACTTGCCCGCGCCGGCGACCTCGCTAGTCAACAGAATATCGCCAATGCCCGCGTTCGCCATGACCTCCGCCTCGCTCAGCTTCGCGCAGCAGACACCGATGGCGCCAGCGTCGATCATCTTCCACGCCAACGCAGGAGACTTGGCCGTCTTGAGATGTGGCCGCAAGTTGAGTCCTGAGTCTGCAAGCGTCTCCATCATGCGCGCGAGATTGCGCTCCATCGCATCGATATCGACGACGAGCACGGGTGTTTCCAACTCCCGTTCGGCCATGCCAATGTGGATTCCCCGGTTCATGATTGCCCCTCTCAGAGTTGATCTTTCCGAGGGTATCCTAGCGGCATTCCCGGCAATGTGCCTACACCCTTGACAGACGTCGATGCAAGCGTGTAATCTCAATTACACCTGAGAACATTTGTTCTTGACACGAGAGGCGCGCGTTGAATTCGAGACGGGTCGCGGCGGTCGTCGGAGTCGCGGAGATCGAAGCTGCCTGGGGTGGAGTGCTTGGCGACCCCGGCCGCTCTATCGCGGACGAAGCAGCAGGCTACGAGCTTGACACCCTGTGCGACGCGGTCGTGCTCCTGCTGCAAGAGATCACGCAGGTCGTGCGCGGACTTCCCCCGGCGGCGTTTCAACGTCAGCCAGATGACGTCGACGGGAGCGATGTCTGGTCTGCCGGAGAAATCGCAGCACATCTCGCCGAGATGGAAATCGCAAGCCTCCCTTTCTGGGAGCGCGTGTGTTCAGCCGACCTGCCAGACCCACCCGCGGAGCTGGTCGCATCGTTCGACCGACCGCCCGGCTCGCAGCCAGCATGCCTGGAACTCCTGGCTGCGTTGTCGGCACACAACCAGCGGGTCGTCGATATGGTGCGCGGCCGGTGCAATGGCGATGAGCAGTCGATGCATTTCGTGCTGGGCCAGACGGACGTCCGCACTGCGTTGTTCGGCGCCTCAGCGCACCTGCTCGATCATCTCCAGCAGCTGCGCGCGCTTGGTTATGTCGCCGAAGTGTCATGAACATCTCGTTCTCAGGGCGGGCTTCAACGGTGAGGCCCGCATACGTCCATCCGCAAAGGAGAGGAAAGTCCCAGAGTGGCAGAGATCACTGTCGACGAGCTGCAGGCGCAGATTGGCGAGCTCCGGTCCAACCCGACATTGGCCTACGACAAGGGGAAAGACCGTAGCCTCGCCGAGATCCGCCAGGCGATGGCATCAACCCGCGCCGCGCTCGTCGACGCCATAGAGAACGCGCCCGACGCGGCGTTCGAGGAGCAGCCGGCCAATGACGAGGGTGAGGAAGTCTGGTCGGTAGGGCCGATCGTCGCCCATTGCAACGGCTCACTTCTCGGCATCGGCGGCGAGGCGCTCAAGCTCATCGAGCTCGACGCCGGCGAGCCCCCGGAGAGTCTCGCCGCCGCCGCCGAGTCCAAGATCATGAGTCGCGCGGAAGCGCTCGCGGCGGCGAGCGTGGTTGCGACTGACGACTTTTTCGAGATGATCCCGGACGACGAGAACCTTGACAACTCGTCGGAGCATGACTTCTTCGGGACGATGACCGGCCGCACCTGGCTCTACTTCATGGCAATGCACGAAGCCGAACACGTGGCCCAGGTCAAAGCCCTCGGCTAGCTCCGGTACAACGACAATCGCAAAGCTCCCGGCACTATCCGCCGGGAGCTTTCTTGTCTCAGGTCGTGACTGGCGAGTATTTAGCTGACGGGCTCGATCTCCGGCTCGACTGCCGGCGGAGTCGCAACCGGTCGCGTGCCCCACTTCTCATTGGCTCGCCGGTAAACGAGCCGGACAAAGAGGAAGGCGACGGCGAAGAACGGGAGCAGCACCACACCGATTATCGCAACCGTGACCGTGCCAGACAGAATATCCTCGATGACGCCACTTGAAGCGTCCCAGGAGTCGCCAAAGACGCGGGCGATGAAGCCGTCGCCATCGTCGTCATCCGGCTCGATCTCCTCATCCTCGACGTGCATCGTGACTGTGACCGTCGACATCGAGGTCATTGCATCAAGGTAGTTCTGACGGCCCTTGATCGTCTCAATCTGCGAGCGGATGTTCGTGAGCTCCGACTCGATCCGCAGTATCTCTTCAACGGTGTCCGCCTCGGAGAGCAGAGCCAGGAAGCGGCGCTGCGTCTCCTCAAGCGCGTCGACCCGCGCTTCATTGTCGACGTACTCCTGAGAGACATCCTGCGAGCTCGATTCCTCGCTGTCAACCTGAATGACGAGCTCGTGTTCGCGCAGCTCGCGCACCGTCGCGTCTAGCGCCTCCGAAGGCACCCGGATCGTCATTTGGGCAAACTCATTCTCGCCGCGCACATAGGTGTTCGAGGAGAAGACCGAGCCCTGTTGGCGAAGCGCAAGCTCTCGGACCCAGGACACGCCGTCGGCTACATTGTCAACGGTGAGAGTAAGCGACACTGTCCGGATGACCAGCTGCTCGAACGGAACCTGGTTGGCGACGTAGCTCACCGAGCCCGCGCCGGACTGCGGAGCGGCTATCCCCGCCTCGTCCTCAGCCATGTCATCGAACTCGCCGTCGTCGCCGAAAAAGGCCTCTTCCTGACCGCTGCCGCTGTCACCGCCAAACGCGTCCCGGTCGGCGGCCGAGTCGTCGCCGTTATTGCCCGAGCCGCCGCCACAGGCAGCCACGGCGAGTAGGAGAATCAGAAGGAGAGAGAGAATGCCGAATGTACGTCCCATGGATCGAGTAGAGATACGCATCGCCGCGTGGTCCTTTCGCGCGATCAAGCGGCGATTGCAGTGCCGCCCGTGCTGTCGTCTAGGAGAGAGACGCCAGCCGCAACGAAAAGGTTCCCGGCAGTGTTGCTATTGGCGGCTGACCCGATCGTCCAAGTCCGCCGCAAACCGGAACACAACGATGAATAGCGTCGGTATCGCCACAAGCACGAAGCCCGCGAATGCGACTGTCAACAGGGCTTTTCCGAGGTCGAGAAGGATCTCCATGTTCCCACCTTGCAACGCTAGAGAGTCTCAAAGGAGCGGAGAACACTCCCCACTCCTTTGAGTATAAGTCCTGAGCTCAGCTTGTGATCGCGCGCTAAGCGACGATCTCGGCCGACGAGAGTGTGCCTCGCATCTGCAAGCCCTCGTCAATCCCCTTGTCGACGATCACGACCTCGCCGTCGTGGATCTCGCCGCTCAGCAGCTTCATTGCGAGCGGATCGAGCAACTCCTTCTGGAGCACGCGCTTCAGCGGCCGCGCGCCAAACACCGGGTCGTAGCCGCGCTCGGCAATCCAGGTCGCAGCGTCTCCGGTCAGCTGGAGCTCGATCTCGCGCTCGGCCAGACGGTCCTTGACCCGATCGAGCTGGATGGTCACGATCTGGGCGATGTCCTCGCGGGTTAGCGGCTCGAAGGTAACGATCTCGTCAACCCGGTTCAGGAACTCGGGCCGGAAGGCCGCGCGCAGCGCCTCCATGACCCGCGCATTGCGTTGCTCGGGATCAAGCGTCTCGGACTGCAAATAGCTGGAACCGAGATTGCTCGTCATGATCACGACGACGTTGCGGAAGTCCACCGTGCGTCCCTGGCTGTCGGTCAAACGCCCATCGTCGAGCACTTGCAGCAGCACGTTGAAGACATCCGGGTGCGCCTTCTCGATCTCGTCGAAGAGCACGACCGAGTAGGGCCGGCGGCGCACGGCCTCGGAGAGCTGGCCGCCCTCGTCATAGCCGACGTAGCCGGGCGGTGCGCCGATCAGTCGCGAGACGGCGTGGCGCTCCATGTACTCCGACATGTCGATCCGCACCATCGCCTGCTCATCATCGAACATGAACTCGGCCAGCGCCCGCGCCAGCTCGGTCTTGCCGACGCCAGTTGGTCCGAGGAAGATGAACGAGCCGAGCGGCCGGTTCGGGTCAGAGAGGCCAGCCCGGGCGCGGCGGAGGGCGTTCGCGACTGCCGCGACAGCGTCATGCTGCCCGACAACGCGCTCGTGCAGCCGGTCCTCCATGTTGACCAGCTTCTCGATCTCGCCTTCCATCAGCTTGCTCACCGGCACGCCGGTCCAACGGGAGACCACCTCGGCAATATCCTCCGAGCTGACCTCTTCCTTTAGCAGGCGTCCTTCGCTGGAGGTCTCTTCAACCTGCTGCTCGTGGTCACGCAGGTCACGTTCAAGGCCGGGCAGTACGCCATAGCGCAGCTCCGATGCGCGCTGGAGATCGGAGTTGCGCTCGGCAACCTCGATCGCCGTCCGCGCCTCGTCAATCTCAACCTTGAGCTCAGCAATGCGCTGGATGGACTGGCGCTCGTTCTCCCACTGCGCCATGAGCGCGTCGCGCTTCTCGCGCAAGTTCGCCAGCTCTCGCCGGAGCTCTTCCAGGCGGCGCACCGACGCATCGTCGCGTTCCTTGTCAAGCGCAACCTCCTCGATCTCCAGCTGCATGATCCGGCGGTTGAGCTCGTCAATCTCGACCGGCATGGAGGTGATCTCCATCCGCAGCCGCGAGGCCGCTTCGTCGACGAGGTCGATGGCCTTGTCCGGCAAGAAGCGTGCCGTGATGTAGCGGTTGGAAAGAACCGCCGCGGCAACCAGGGCATTGTCCTGGATGCGGACGTTGTGGTGGACCTCGTAGCGTTCACGCAGCCCGCGGAGGATCGAGATCGTATCTTCGACCGAGGGCTGGTCCACATAGATCGGCTGGAAGCGCCGTTCGAGCGCCGTGTCCTTTTCGATGTGCTTGCGGTATTCGTCAAGCGTCGTCGCGCCAATGGCGTGCAGCTCGCCGCGCGCCAGCATCGGCTTGAGCATGTTCCCGGCGTCCATCGCGCCCTCGGCAGCGCCTGCCCCGACGATCGTGTGGAGCTCATCGATAAACGCGATGATCTCGCCATCCGAAGCCTTGATTTCGTTGAGAACTGCCTTGAGCCGCTCCTCGAACTCACCGCGATACTTCGCGCCGGCGATCATCGCGCCGAAATCCAACGCGATCAGCCGCTTGTTCAAGAGCCCTTCAGGGACGTCGCCACGCACGATGCGCTGGGCGAGCCCCTCTACGATGGCTGTCTTACCCACGCCCGGTTCGCCGATGAGGACCGGGTTGTTCTTGGTACGGCGGCTCAATACCTGGATCACCCGACGAATCTCCTCGTCGCGGCCGATCACTGGATCAAGCTTGCCCTCGGCGGCGTAGCTTGTAAGATCCTGCCCGTACTTTTCGAGAGCCTCGTACTGCCCCTCCGGCGACTGCGAGGTGACGCGGTGCGCGCCACGGACGCTGGTCAGAGCCTTCAGGAAGCTCTCGCGCGTGATCGCGTGCTGCTGTAGGAGCTTGACGGCATCGTTGCGCTGTTGATCCAGCGCGCCGAGAAACAGGTGCTCGGTGCTGATGTAGTCGTCGCCGAACGCTGCCTTCTCATCCTCAGCCTTCTCCAGCGCCTTCCGGAACGAACCGGACAGCGTGGCCTGTGAGGAATACTGCAAACGCGGCAGCTCGTCGAGGTGCGCGTCGAGCTCGCCAGTCAGTAGTCCCGGCTGTTGGCCCAGCAGCTCGATAGCCCGGCGGACAATGCCGCCGTCTTGTTGGATGAGTGAGTAGATCAGGTGGTCGACATCGAGCGTTGCGTGCTGACGGGCTTCCGCCGTCCGCTGCGCTGCCGCAATCGCCTCCTGAGCCTTCTCGGTCAAGAGGTTTGGATTCACCACATATTTCCTTTCGTAAACGTGTTCCTAAGCGTCGTCGCTCGTTGGTTCCGCGCCGAGATAGCTGAGCACGGTATCCAACGCGTCGGCAATTTCGTCATAGTCGGTGCGCTCAGCGCGTCGCAGCCGCCGGCCGATCTGGCGCAGACGCTCAGTCGACTTCAGGGCCATCTCGACCCCGGCCAGGTTCAGATCGCGCTCGTTGACCAGGTACTTCACCTGCTCCAGACGCGATA
>JAUIIK010000126.1 GCA_030431755.1 Chloroflexia bacterium | reverse complement strand
GTGCCAGCGACGGGCCGTCGTTGTTTGCGACCGCCTGGTGCGCCTCGGACAGGCCCTGTTCGATGTGTTCGTCAGCTGTCGGCGCGCGGTCCAGGATGGCGGCGCGCAACGACCCGGAGTAGAGCGCCTCGGCGGCGACGACTTCGGCCTCAGCGCCCTCCGTGTCGTTACGCAGCAGCGCTGTCTGTGCGGAGAAGAGGCCGCGGCGCATCTGCTCGGCGGCGTCCCAGGGCGCAAGCTCCTGGGCCCCGGCTGGTTCGACGCTCAACATCGCCGGAGCGCCGGTGATGATCAGAGCGAATAGGACGACGAGCAGACGCGCGGTCATGTCACCTCCAACGGTGGTCGAACGGATTACTCGGCAAGCTCAACATTCAAAAGCGCGGCGGCCTGCGCTACCTGACCGGCCAGGGCCGTCGCCTGGTCCTGCGCTTCGGTGCCGAAGAGATCGGCTTCTTCCGGTGTGAAGAGAACGCCTTCCTGCTCCTGCTCGAAGAGGTCGGCGACGAAGCTGACAAGCTCATCGAAGCCGGACTGGATCTGGCTGTCGAGATCGGCGTCGACGGCAGCCACCGCCGGGCTGAGCTCCTGGTAGGCGGTATGGAGCCCGGTCAGGATGCCGTTGATGTCGAAGAGCCGGCTGACGCCGACAAAGGCCGTCTCTTCCGCGCCCTCGGCGCCGGTGACGTAGACCGAGTTCTTCCACTGTTCGAAGTATTCGTTCATCGTCGGGATCATCGTGACCTCGGCTGAGAAGACGTCGCTGAGCGTTGGTTCCCAGGCTTCGATTGCGGCGATCATCTCGGCGGTCGCGCCGTCGAGACCCTCGGAGGCCGCGACGAACAGGTTGGCCTCCGGCAGCACGTCGACCTGCCCGATCTCGCCATCGCCGTCGAGATCGAGGTATGCGCCAACGGCAGCCTCGTCGGTGCCCCAGATGGCCGGTTCGAGCAGGCTGTGGAAGAAGTTGCCCGGCCGGTCGAGGACCTCTCCGTTCGGCAGCTCGAGCTGCCAGTCGCGGGCTTCGACCGGGTCCTCTTCGCCGGAGGGGCCGGCGTCGATCCAGACATCGAAATCGGCCAGCGATGGCACGCCGGCGACGATGCCCTCGTCCAGTTCGTAATAGGTGCTGGCGGTGAGCCAGGCGTCGCGGGCCGCAAAGGCCAGGCCCGGCATCTCCTGCGGATTCTGCTCGACCGCCACCGCGTAGTCGAAGCCGGTGGCCGAGACGAGGACGTAGTAGCGGCCGGCGATGGCGGCGAGCTGTTCGGTGCCGCCCTTCATCAGCTCGGCCTGCTCGAGCGCGAACGCTTTCACTGCGTCCAGATCGACTTCCGCGTCGCCGCCGGCATCTTCGGTCGGCGTTGGTTCAGTGTCTTCGGTAGGCGTTGCTTCGGCTTCTTCGGTAGCAGTCGGTTCCGCTTCCTCAGTCGCGGTTGGCTCGGCCTCTTCTGTCGCCGTTGGCTCGGGCTCTGGTTCGTCGGTCGCGGTGGGCTCAGGCTCCGCTTCCTCGGTCGCCGTCGGCTCCACGGCGGACTCGCTGGTGGCGGTTGGCTCGTCATCGTCGTCGTCGTCATCGTCACCACAGGCGGCGAGGAAGGTGGCGAGCGGGATGGCGGCCCCAACGCCGGCCAAGCCGTGCATAAAGCGGCGGCGGGTCAGCGCACGTTCAAGGGAGATACTGGTGAGACGTGTCAACGGCATACTGGAGGCACTCCATGTTCTACTATTGTGGTGAGGGCGCGCAGCCCGTCACGGTTTCTTACCTGGCGTCCGGTCTGGTCGTTGGCGCGACCTGGCCGGGTTGTGGTTGCGAGCTCTGCTCTGACGGGGTTGCCCACGTGGCAGCCCCGTTTCAATCTCTTGGGACGGTCGTCGCGCGCTTGCTCACCTCGTCAATCTCTGCTGGCTGGTCTCTTGGGCGGATTAGGCCATAGAATCATGCGTATGCAGCGACACGGCCTAATCCCTAGCCATGCGCTCGGAATTATCACCGCCTCCGCCGCCGGATGTCAACTATTCATTGGGATAGGTCTCGTCGCGGAGCATCCGCGACGCACAGTGAAAAGATCTCAGCGCTACGCGTGGCTCGTGTTCGACTGAGATTTCTCCCAGAGCCTGCCTTGAGCGGAGTCGCAGGGGTCGAAATGACAATGTCATTGCTGATGAGTGCTCCGGCGAGGTCGGTGGTTACCATCACTTCACGGGTAACGGAGTTCTAGGCCGATTCTTGAAGACATCGAAGGTGCCACGTACCGAAGATCCATTGATCTTGTAGGGACAGGGCTTGTCCTCATCCGCGTACGTACGCACACGCTTTGCCGGATGGGGACAAGCCCCATCCCTACGATGTTGGTTGGGTCGAGATGCAATCGAACCATCGATGATTCAGGAACCAAGTGTAGGTACTTACGCTGAACCAGGTGTGTCCGGCGGGCTCGTCACATGCCGCCTCCAGGCCGCATTCCCACGACAAGCGTCTGCGCTTGATCGCTATCCGGCTGGGACGGCGACCGGTTGGTTGCGGGTCGGCAGGACGAGCGGACTGCCCGTCTGCGGGTCTCTGCCGATCTTGCTGCGGACGCTGAAGACATCCGCGACAAGCCGCTCGGTGATGACCTCCTCTGGTGTGCCCGCCGCGACGACCCTGCCGTCCTTCATCGCGACGATGAAATCGGCGTAGCGGCTCGCCTGGCCGAGGTCGTGGAGCACCATGACGACCGTGCGGCCCTCGGAGCGGTTCAGCTCCCAGACGAGGTCGAGCACTTCGATCTGGTGGGCGATATCGAGGAAGGTCGTCGGCTCATCCAGCAGCAGCGTGCCGGTCTCCTGAGCCAGCGCCAGCGCCAGCCAGACCCGTTGCCGCTGGCCGCCGGAGAGCGTCTCGATCGGACGCCAGCGCAGGTTGTCGATGCCGGTTGCGTCAATTGCTTCATCGACCACCTGCTGGTCGGCGTCGCTCCACTGTCGCCACCAGCGTTGATAGGGATAGCGTCCGACGGCGACGAGATCCTCGACCAGCACCCCGGCCGGCGAGACTGCGCCCTGTGCCAGGACAGTCAGCCGCTTCGCCAGGTCGCGGTGCGGGCCGACCTGCACGGGTTGTTCATCCAGGTAGGCGACGCCGTCCATCGGCGCGAGCAGCCGGGCGAAGGTCCGCAGCAGGGTCGACTTGCCGCAGGCGTTGGGTCCGACAATCGCGGTGATCTGGCCTTTGGGAACAGCGAGATCGACCTCGGTGACGATGCGCTGCTTGCCGTAGCCCGATGAAAGTTTCTCGGCAGTGAGCGGCGGGCCGATGGGGTTGGCAGGCAGCTTCCGGGCTGTGTCGATGCGACTGCGTGGGATCGAAATGAGACGATGCGAGTCGGGGTCGAGCACAGTATCGCACGGCACACCGAATACCTCTTCGAGCCGTTCCGGCGTCAGTACGGCGCGGGCAGAGCCTTCGCCGATGATCTTGCCGGCGCGCATCGCGACTACGCGGTCACTTACCTGGGCCGCGTTGTTGATGTCGTGTAGCACCAGGACAATTGTGCGCTCATCCTCCTGGTTCAGCTTCTCGACAAGCTCGAGCACTTCCTGTTGATGGGCGATATCCAGGTACGTCGTGGGTTCATCGAGCAGGAGCAGCGGCGTGTCCTGGGCCAGGGCCATCGAGATCCAGGCGCGCTGGCGTTGGCCGCCGGAGAGTTCGTCGACTGAGCGATCGCGTAGCTCAACCATGTTCGTGAGCGTCAGCGCCCGCTCGATCGCGATCTGGTCCTTGCGCGTTGGTGGCTGGAGCATCGACTGATGCGGATAGCGCCCGCGGCGGGTTAGGTCTTCGACGGTGATCGACTCCGGCGCGTCTGGTTGCTGTGGCATCAGGCAGAGCCGTTTGGCGACTTCTTTCGTCGGTTGGCTGTGGATTGCTTCGCCGTCGAGGATGACGGTTCCGCCCCGCGGCGTCATCAGGCGGGCCAGCGCCCTGAGCAGCGTGCTCTTGCCGCAGCCATTCGGCCCGATGATCGAGGTCACACCGCCGTCGGCTATCGCGAGGCTCAATTCTTCGACGACCGCGACATTGTTGCTGTACGCGAGGGTGACGTTTTCTGCCTGCAAGCGCGTCATTGCCGTCCTTCTAGCGTCTAGAGCTGTGTGTTCATCCGGTAGAGCAAGAAGAGGAAATAGGGCGCGCCAAGGGCGGCGGTGATAACCCCGACCGGCAATGTGACCGGCAGGGCGTGCTGCCCGATCATGTCCGAGCCGAGCACGAGCAACGCGCCGAGGATGCCGGCGAAGACCAGGACGCCCCCGCCAATCGGGCCGGCGATCATGCGCGCCAGATGGGGAATCATCAGGGCGACGAAGCCAATCGGTCCGGCAATCGAAACGGCCACGGCGCTGAATCCGCACCCAACGAGAATGAGCGCCAGCCGCGTGCGTTCGAGCGGCATCCCAACGCTGCGGGCGGTCATGTCGCCAAGCTGGACGACGCGCAGGGCCCACATTAGACCGATGCCGCTAGGGACGAGGATGATCAGCGTCGTAAGCAGCACACGCACGTCGCTCCAGGTGCTGGCGTAGACGCTGCCGGCCTGCCAGAGCACTGCCCGGCTGGCGTCGTTGATGTCGGCCCGGATGATCAACAGCGAGGTGCCGGCCGAGAAGACGGCATTCATACCGATGCCGACGAGGATCAGACGGGCGGCGGAGATGTTGCCCTGCCAGCTCAGGATGTAGATCGACATGGCCGCGACGACCGCGCCGATGAAGGCGACGATTGGCAGCCACTGGAGCGAGCGGCCGGTGACGATCCAGAAGACGGCGAAGAGCGCTGCCCCGGCGTTGATCCCGATGATGTCCGGCGATACGAGCGGATTGCGGACGAGCCCCTGGAAAATCGCCCCAGACATCGCTAGCATCGGCCCGATCATGAGCGCCACCAGCACACGCGGCAGGCGCAGGTCGAGCACGATGAAGTTGGCGTCGTCAGTGCCGGAGCCGGTCAGCGCGCCGAGGACATCCGCGAGCGGGAGCCGGAAGCTGCCCAGCGTCAGTGCCCAGGCTGCCAGCGCGACAAGCGCGAGCGCTGAGATACCGATCAACAACAGCACCCGGATGTTGACCCGGAAGGCGAGCCTTCCGAGCTGGACGAAGCGCACCGGCGGGCGCTTGCCGAATTCCGGGCTGGCGAGTAGGCGTGAACTCATAGTTCGGCAATCCTTCTCCGGCGGGCGATAGCGATCAGGAAGGGCGCGCCGACGACGGCGGTGATGATTCCGACCTGAACTTCTGACGGCTTTGCGACGATCCGGCCGGCGACATCGGCGCTAAGCAGCAGCAACGGGCCGACGACGAGCGAGTAGGCCAGCACCCAGCGGTAGTCCGGGCCGGATAGCGAGCGAACCATGTGTGGCACGGCCAGCCCGACGAAGCCGATCGGTCCGGCGACGGCAACTGATGCTCCAGCGAGCAGGACGACGAGGACTGCGACGAGCAGACGCATCCGGCCGGTTTGCATCCCGAGCGAACGGGCCGTGTCCTCGCCCATGCTCAGGATGTTGAGCTGGTGGCCGATGAGCATCGTCCCGACAATGCCGATGGCGAAGAAGGGCAGGACGTTGTAGAAAACGTCCAGATCACGGCCGGCCAGCGACCCGACAAGCCAGAAACGGACGACATCGAGCGTCTGCTGGTCGAGCAACAGCAGCGCCGTGAGCCAGGAGCCGAGCAGGGCCGAGACGATCACGCCGGCCAGCGCCAGTTTCACCGGCGACGCGCCCCCCGGCCCAACCGAACCGATCCCATAGACGAGCGCGGAGGTAGCCAAGCCGCCCGCGAAAGCGAACCAGACGAAGTAGAGCGGATCGGTGATCTGGGCGAAGAATACGGCGGTCACGACGCCGAAGGCCGCGCCGCTGTTGACACCGAGAATCGACGGACCGGCCAACGGGTTGCGGGTCGCCGCCTGCATCGCCGCGCCAGCCACAGCCAGCGCCGCTCCGACCCCCATCCCAATGACGGTGCGTGGCAGACGCAACGAGCGCACGACCGTTTGTTCGTAAGACTCCGGCGAATAATCGAAGATGGCGTTGAGGGCGTCGTCATTGGTGATGCCGATGGAGCCGACCCTCAGGCTAACGAGGCACATGACGAGCAGCAGGCCCGTCAGCAGCAGCAGTGCTGCCATCTTTGTCACGCGAGGCATTGCGCCGAGCCATGCGCTACGTGCGTCGGTTTCAGCTACGGCCATAGCCGATGCCCCTACCGACACGACGGTCCGACAGGTCATGCATGGGCAGGTTCTCCATTCAGCCAGGCGACGAGCCGTCGTCGCCGTCCTGCGTCGGTTCGCAGCGGGCATCCGGCACAGTAGCCGTCGCCTGTGCCTGCGCGGTCGGGCACTTCCACCGTGCGGTAGTAGAGACAGCATGTGCCGCGCACGACGAAGAGCTTCGTCTCGTCCTGGTGTTCGATGGGAAAGAGCCGGCAGCGCGTCTTCATCCGTGGTTGGCGCGCCTGCACGCGGTCGGCGAGCGCCGCGGCTTCGTCCCATAAGCGCTGTTGATCGCGGCCCATCAGATCCGCCAGCATCATCGCCTGGCCTGAGAGCGCGTCCGAGACAGCGCCCCAGAGCATCGGCGTCCCGATGGGCAGCGCCATTTTCAGGGCCGTGATGATTGACTCAAGCTCGACCACCCGATCAGCAAGTGCGTCGAAGAGCGCTGCCTCGTCTGCCAATACGACGGACAACGGGTGGCCTGACTCCGCATCGCCGGGCAGCACTGCGATGCGGGCGTCGTCGACCGCCAGCGCGTCGAACCAGCCGCCGCTCGTGCGCCGGACGGCGACGTCATCCAGTCCGGCCAGCGGCAACCTGCGTTCGGCCAGCACCGGCATGAGCGCCCCGCCGACCATGTAGGAGATCAGCCAGTTCGACATGTAGGATGCGGCGACGCGCCGGTCGCCGACGTTGGCGCTGACCTCCGCATGCCACGCGGCAAGCAGCTCCGGGTCGGCCAGCGCGCTCAAGCGAAACCAGCCGGCCTCGTCCGGAATGCCGACCAGGCTGTTGATGTACTCGGCCAGCCCAGAAATGCGCGCCGCCGTCGCCGCGAGCGGTGGCCCGGCCAGCGGATTGCTGGATGTGTCATCCATCGGTGCTATCCCGATGGGCTATGCATGTTGCTCTGAGGCGTTCCTGCAACTGCGTCATGCAGGCGAGCCCGTGTTGACCGGGGCTTGATGAGAGTGGCTGAGAGTGCGGCTGTCGCCGAGTTCACCAGGAGCGTCTTTCACGATGGCACCTCGGTCTCCGGGTCGCCATCGACGGCTGCCGCGAGCATCGGCACGATGTTCTCCAGCAGGTACTCGATGCTTAAGGCGCTGCCGAAGGAGAATGCGCCACCGAGCAGCGGGCTGAGGAAGACCTCGCGCCCCTCGGCGTTGGCGGTCAGGAACTCGCGGGTCGGCAGCTCGCGAAGCGTGTCCAGACCTTCTTCCGTCGATGAGATCCAGACGATGACGTCCTGGTCGAGGACGTCGATCTGTTCCTGGCTGACGGAGAAGAAGAAACTGTCGCCGGCCAGCTCATCGAACTCATCGGGAATCACAAAGCCAAGCTCTTGCAGGATGACGCTGCGGGCGTCCTGCGAGGCGTACGCGCCGGGCTGCTCCTCGAAGTAGAAGGCGACGGCCGTCGTCGCGCCCTCGAACCCGGGATGCTCCTCACGGATCGCGGCGTACTGCGCCTCGATGTTGCTGATGACCTCTTCGGCTTCGCTGCTGAGACCCAGCGCCTCGCCGATCATGCGGGTTTCGACACGCCAAGGGGTACCGTAGTCGATGTACTCGCCCGGCTGCGGGATGGTCGGCGCGATCTGCGACAGGAGGTCATACTCCTCCTCGGTCATGCCGGAGGTGACGCCGACGATGATGTCGGGATCGAGGGCGGCGATCGCTTCGATATCGAGCTCACCGGCCCCGATGATTTCCGGTTCGGCATCGCCCAATTCGTCCTGCGCCCAGGGCCAGACAGCGAAGGGCTGATCGCCATACCAATCGCGCAGGCCAACGGGCTTGACACCCAGCGCCAGGAGCGTGTCCTGCTCGCTGTAGCCCACGGAGACGACCCGGTCCGGCTTGGCCAGCACCTCCGTCTCGCCGTACTTGTGGGTGATCGTGCGGGGGAACGCGGCGCTTGCACCTGTCGCTGTTGTTGGAACCGACTCCGTCGCGGTAGCTGTGGTTGTCGGCTCCTCGCCACTCTCAGGCGTGTTGGCCGCGGTAGACACTTCGTTTCCGTTGTCAGAAGTCGCCGTTGGGTCGGGCGCGTCGTCATCCCCGCCGTCATCCCCGCCGCATGCGGCCAGGAACGCGGCGAAGGTCAAACCCGTCGCGCCACGCAGCATGGTCCGGCGGGACATCAGCATGTCGCGCAACGTCCGCCGGTCATCCATATCGTTCTCTCTCATAGTGTCTCCCCTCCCAAGGTCATGAAGCTTCGGCATCGCTGCCGGACTACCTGCTCGTCAGATCCGGACGGCTACCCCTCCAGTGCTGCCCGGATATCGTCGAGGAGCCGGATACGGCCCGGCACGCCGGGGTAGCCGAGGCGGTCGAAGGTGTGCACCCGGTCGGCCTGGACCGCGGGAATGCGCTGCCAGAGATCCGAGGCGGTGATCTCTTCCAGTGACTCCGCTTCGCCTTCGACGCCTCCGGTCTGCATCATGCAGAGATCGTCGCCGGTCAACAGCTCGACTTGTTCGAGGCTGATCGAGGCGCGGTTCAGGCTGCGAGCCGGCTCCAGTGTCTCGGTATCCGGTACGAGGGTGAAACCCATATCGACCAGCGCCTGCGGCACATCGGCCGGACCGTCGAGCCAGAGTGTGATGTCGGATGCGCCGGAGTAGACCGTCGCGACCGAGGCAGTGCGCTCGCTCGCGCCAAGCTCTTCGCCGTACTCTGTGGCGTTCGCGTCATACTCCGCCAGCCGCTCTTCGGCGCGCTCCTCCAGACCGAAGGTCGCCGCGATGCTCATGTACGCGTCGCGGTAGTTACTCGAGTCGATCGCGACGGTCGGCGCGAGCTGGCTCATGAACTCGTGGCCGAATTCATCGACCATGAAGGTGTAGGCGATCAGCATGTCGGGCTGAAGCGCGACGATGTGTTCGATATCCGGCTCGGTGTTGCTGAGTTGCTCGATCTCGCTCGTGTCGAACTCGTCGAGTGCGTAGAAGCCACCTGGCAATGAGGACGTCGACGCGATCGGCTTGATACCGAGATCAAGAATGTCGGCCAGCATGAACTCCTCGCCGAGCGCGATAACACGCTGGGGGTTGACCGGCACTTCGACCGGTCCATTGGGCGTGTCAACGGTGCGAGTGGTCGCTTCGTCCGCGGGCATCGCTTCGGGCTCGCCGTCCACGGCCGCCGCAAGCATCGGCACGATCCCGTCCAGCAGGTATCCCAGACTCAGCGGGCTGTTGAATCCGATGGCGGCCGCCAGATCATTCGTCCAGTCATCGAGATAGATGACCCGGCCTGCGCTCACGATGTCCAGCTCGCCATAGAGCGGGTCGCTCTCGAACTGCTCGCGCGGGACCACGGCGACGGCGGCATCAAGTTCGAGCGCATCCGCCTGTTCGTGGCTAAATTGCCCGGTTTCCTCCGGAAGCTGGAAGCCCAGCGAGGTGAGGAACTGGGTGCGCACGTCGATCGCCTCGAAGATCCAGAAACCGTCCGGGCCGAAGGACACGAATGCCGCCGTCAACCCGTCGAACTCCGGGTGCTCAGACCGCGCATCCTCATAGCGCTCCTCGACCCCGGCGACGATCTCCGCAGCCTCCTCCTCGTGTCCCAACGCGCGTCCGGTAAGCAGCATCTGCTCCTCCCAGGAAATCTCCGTCTCGGTGGACGGATGCGCGATGGTCGGTGCGATCTGGGAGAGCGTCGCGTACACCTCTTCGGTCAGGTGGGCATACAGGCCGATGATGAGATCGGGCTGTAGCGCGGCGATCTGCTCGAAGTCGAGCTCCGCGCCGCCGACGGTCTCCAGCTCCACGCCGCCCTGCTCGTCTTGCGCCCACGGCCGGGTTTGGAACGGGTAACCGCCGAGCCACTCCCGCACCCCGACCGGCGTGACGCCGACTGCGAGCGCGAAATCAGCGCCGTTCCAGTCGACAGACACGACCCTGGCGGGCGCCTCATCGATCGTCGTGCTGCCGAACGCGTGGTCGATCGTGACCGGGAATGCGGCTTCGTCGGCGCTGGCATCTGCGGTGGCAGTGGGTTCCGAGGCGGCTTCGTCAGCAGCATCCTCGGTCGCTGTCGGCTCCGGTTCGTCGTCGCCAGCAGCGGCTGTGTTGGTCGGCTCGCCATCGCCGTCATCGCCGCCACAGGCTGCAAGCAACGCGCTTGCTCCCAGGCCCAGCGCTCCGGCCAGCAGCGCCCGTCGGGAGATACTGCCGCGTTGAAGGTATCTCGCGACCGCTTGGTCGTCGGCACTCATGAGAATGTCCATTCCAGGTTAGAGACATGCGCTATAGGTGGCGTCCGGTTCTCGTTCGGGCCGCGGAGCCCTCCTGGCAGGCATGGTTCGGACCTGGGTTGAGTTGTGATGGTCGGTTTGGTGAGCGACCGATGAACCTGAGCGAACTCGCCGGTGGATCCTCGGCATTGCGTCATTTGGATTACACTCTTCCCTGTGAGCGCAAGCCCGCCCGCCGCCGCATGGCGGAGGTATCCGGCGCGGTCGTGGCAGCGACCGTTTCGGGTTCAGGTTTGCGCGATCATTCCCTGAGAGCCGCTCCACGCGAGCGGCTCTCGCTATCTCCTGCTATGGTTCGTTCACACTTCCTCCCCACAGGAGGGGCCCTGGGGGTAGAGCCCCTCCACGCGGAGTGAAGGAGGAAGTAGAAGGATTAATCGTTTGTCAGTGCCGCTTCCATTGCGGCTTCGACCTCTTCCGGCGCGATGAATGCCATGCGGTAGGCATCATGTGCCGGTCCGTACCATTCCATCAGCAGATCGTTGTACCAACGGGCGCGCGCTGGATCCGTGAACCAGCGGGTGCCGGTGTACTCGGCTGCTTTGACGATCACCAGCACGGCGTGGACGACCTCGTCATCGACGAAATCCGGCCCGATAGGCGATACCAGCCAGCGTGACAGGTGCTCGGCCGACCGCCGGGTCAACGTCATGTCGCGCGTGACCTGGAAGCCGACGTAGAAGATCGGCTGAATCTCCGGGAACCAATCGACTGGCACAAGCTCGTTGCGACCGTACGATAGGAATGAGGGCAGGTCGGCTTCGACCGGCACCCGCACGGCGACACCGAAGGGCAACGCACAGCTACCCGCCAGCGGCGACATCGGCACGCCCGCGCCAATCTCCATGCCAAAGCGTGTGTCCTTGTAGACACGCAGCACGCGCGCCGCCAGGCCAGCCTCGCCGTCGAGCCGTTGGCACTGCGCCAGCGCCCGGTCGAGATCAGGTAGGTCTTCGTCGTTGTCGAATAGATCGAGTGCCCGCTCATAGAGCGCAGCGTCGCTGAATGCGATGAGCGCGCCGGCCTCCGAGGTGGTCTCTAACAGGTGCAAGCCCCAGACGGTCGCCGCGCCGGTCATGCCCTGGTCCTCGCCAAAGGGCGGGGCGGGCGCGGTGAAGCTGTAGTCGACGAAGAGCGTCTTACCGTCGAGCGGCTGCGGCGACGGCATGCCGGCGACCGGCTGCGACCAGTGCAGCTCGAACTCATCGAGCCCGGGCGTGTCTAGCGCGAATTCAAGATCGGCGTCGAGCTCGATGAAATGCGGCGTGTTCTTGTTCGTCTTCTTGACCGATTCCGAAAGGGCTCGCCGGCAGTTGACCGGCACCCCGACCCGCTCGCCTGCAGCGACGCCGTAGGCGTGCATCAGGAGCTTGCGGGCGCGGTCGGTGTTCTTGACGAGCAGCAGCGGGACATCGCGCCCCAGGTATGACTGCCATGCTGTGAGGGCTTCCTGCTCGGTCGTCCCAATGAGGTCGACCTCTCCCCGGAGGAGGAGCTCGTCGCGGACAGTTGGACTGGCTTGGTATTCGGCATGCCGCACGGGCTGCATCTCTTCAATACCCAGCGTTCAGAATCCACCGAGCCAGGTGTTGGCCCACGCGTCGCGATCCCAGACCATGAAACGTTCTCCCTGTAACTTCCCAGTACGTCTTCGGGTAATCCCGAGTTCTTTAGTCGGAATTGTCAACAAGGTATCCCTAGTTGTCAAGTCGGATTTACCAGATTGTCGTGATCCGAGGCGTGAATGCGCGTGTACAGGGCGATTCCGCCGTGAAACAGAAGGTGCGCGCCGCTCCAGACTCAACGACACAACGGGGCTAGCTACCACGCAGAGATAACGTAGACATTCGTGAGGTGGAGTTCATCCCCTATTTTGCAGGGAGCGGCCAACCTCGTTGCTGCTTGGTCTAAGCCAGGGTTCCGTCGCTGCTCTGGGTCGCGACAAGCCGAGCGTAATGCCCCTGCGCGCGGACCAAATCCTCATGCGACCCCGCCTCGACGACACGCCCGCGGTCGAGCACGACGATACGGTCGGCATCGCGGACGGTTGAGAGGCGGTGGGCGATGACGAGCGTTGTCCGCCCGGCCCGCACCCGGTCGATAGCCAGCTTCAACGCTTGCTCGTTCTCCGTGTCGAGGTTTGAGACGGCCTCGTCAAGCAGCAGGATCGGCGCGTCCTTGAGCAGCGCCCGGGCAATGGCGATGCGCTGGCGCTGGCCGCCGGAGAGCTGGACGCCGCGTTCACCGGCATTCGTCTCGTAGCCGTTCGGGAGTTCGCGGATGAAGCCGTCGGCCAGGGCCAGCCGGGCCGCTGCCTCGACCTCGGCATCTGTCGCATCTGGCCTGCCGAGCCGGATGTTCTCCGCGATTGAGGTATGAAAGAGGTAGATGTCCTGCGGCACCAGCGCGATCATCTCGCGCACCGTCGTCTGCGGCAGGTCGCGGATGTCGTGACCGCCGAATGCCACGACGCCATCGCCGGCGTCCCAGAAGCGCATCAGCAGATTGATCGTCGTCGACTTGCCTGCCCCGGAGTGGCCGACGAGGGCGACCGTCTCGCCGGGCGCGACGGTGAAGGTTGCGCCATCGAGCGCTGGAGGGAGCCGCGCGCCGTAGCGGAAGGTGACGCCGTCGAGGTCGATGCGCGGTTCGATGTCAGCCGGGGGCGGTGCTGTCGAGCGGTCGCGCACGACCGGCTGAAGATTGAGGACATGCAGCACCCGGCCCATCGCTGCGAAGGTCTGGCCGAAGTTCTGGGCGACGCGCGTCATCTCGAAGATCGGCTCGAAGGCGTAGAGGGCCAGGACGACTGCCAGGGGATAGATGCGAGTCGAGATTGAGCCGCCGGCTACCAACTGCCCGGCGACGGCCAGCATCGCCAGGACCGCCGCCGCGCGCAGACCGAAGAAGAGCGCCGTCTCGATGCCTTTGCGCCGGGCGAAGCTGTACTGGGTCGCGGCCAGCTCACGGCCATGCCGGTCCAGCCGCGCCAGCATCGCCTCGCCCTGACCGAACATTGCGACCTCGCGCAGCCCCTGGACGGCGTCGACCATCTCGGCATTGACCAGCCCGATGCCCGCCCGCAAGCGCCGCCCTTCGACCCGCGCCCGTTGCCGGAGGAGGATCGGCCCGCAGCCACCGGCGACCAGCAGCGGCAGCAGCGTGAGCGCGAGCAGCGGATGAACCCAGAGCAGCAGGACCAGCGCGCCGGCGGGCACGACCAGCGCCGCCACCAGGATATTGAGCGTGTGGGCGTAGAAGATCTCGGTGGCTTCGACGTCGGCCATCGCCGTCGAGGTCAGATCGCCCGTGCGTTGATCGAGCAGGTAGGCGGGTGCAAGCTCCTCCAGCCGCTCGTAGAGGCGGTAGCGCAGGTCGGCCAGGATGCGGTAGGCGGCGTCGTGGAGTACCCACATCTCCAACCAGTAGGCGAGCGCCTGGCCGATGACGAGCGCCCCGAGGCTGATGAGCCAGGGCGTCAAATCGTCCAGACTCGCGCCGTCAACCGCGTCGCCGACGATGTAGGCGCTCACGGCGACCGCGCCGAGCGAGCCGGCGTTGCGCAGGATCGTCGTCAGGATGCCGAGCGCGATCAACCAGCGGTAGCCGCCGAGCGTCTCCAGCACCTGCATGATCAGGGCCAAGCGCGGCGGTTCCCGAACCTCGGCGATGTCAGTGTGGTGTCTGCTGGCGGCGAGCTCTGCCGAATTCATCGTCCCTTGCCTCTCTGCGCCGCGATCAGGCGGGAGTACGCGCCCTGGCGGCGCAGGAGCTCGGCGTGGCGGCCGGACTCGACCAGTGCCCCTTCGTCGAGGACGATGATCTGGTCGGCGTTCGCGATGGTCGACAGCCGGTGGGCGACGATCAACGTCGTGCGGTCGCGCGCCAGGCCGTCGAGCGCGTCCTGGATCAGCTTCTCGTTCGCGGCGTCAACGCTGGCGGTGGCTTCGTCCAGCAGCAGGATCGGCGCGTCCTTGAGAATCGCCCGGGCGATGGCGATGCGCTGCCGCTGGCCACCCGAGAGGGTCAGGCCGCG
>JAUIIK010000125.1 GCA_030431755.1 Chloroflexia bacterium | reverse complement strand
TCGCCAATGCAGGGCCTTGAACATGGGCTACACCCCTGGGTGGCGTTCGCGATCGTCCCCATCTTCGCGCTGGCGAACGCCGGCGTCGACCTCGGGACCGACCTCGGAGAGGCACTGTCGAGCCGCTTGACGCTCGGCATCATCCTCGGCCTCGTCGCCGGGAAGTTCCTCGGCATCTTTGGCGTCACCTACGCGGCCGTGCGGTCGGGCCTGACTGAGCTGCCCGCTGGCGTGAGCTGGCGGCATATTGCGGGGGCCAGCTTCCTCGGCGGTATTGGTTTCACGATGGCGCTCTTCATTGGCGGGCTGGCCTTCGACGACCCGGCGATGCTCGACCGCGCCAAGATCGGGATCCTGCTGGCCTCGCTGATCGCCGGCCTGGCAGGGTTCGTGGCCCTGCGTCTGGCAACGGAAACGGGTGAGAACGGCTAGCTGTCGAGGATCTCGCGCAGGCGGCGCAGCCCGGTGCGGACGCGCGTCTTGATCGTGCCGAGCGGGATGTCGAGGCGGGTGGCCATCTGGCTCTGCGTCAGCCCCCCGAAGTAGGCAAGCTCAATGAGGTTGCGCTGCTCATCGGGGAGATCAGTCAGCGCCGCCCGCACTCGTTCCGCCTGGCTCTGTTCGATGACGGTCTCATCGGGCGCGTCATCGGCTGGACCGAGCATGAGGTCGAAGACCGCCGGCTCGTTCGGCATGACCTCACGGCGGCGCTGGCGAATGACGTCAATCGAGCGGTTGCGCGCGACGCGGTAGAACCACGGCGCAAAGCGGCCGATCTCCGGGTTGTAGCGGTGCGGCTGGGTCCAGAGCGTGACGAAGACATCCTGCGTGACGTCCTCGGCATTACCGGGGTCGCGCAGGACTGAGAGGGCGATCGAGTAGACGGTCGCGCCATGGCGGTCATAGATCTCCGTGAGCGCGGGATGATCGCCGGCGCGCACGCGGGCGACGAGTTCGCGGTCAAGCGCCGCGTCCTCCGCCGCTTTCCGTCGTTCGATCGCACGAGCGTCCTGGCTGTTCTGGCCGGAATTGCTGCCGTTGTCTGTCAACCGCTACCCGTTTCGCGCTTCCCGTCGCGGGATCAATCCTATCGCGGAATACGTCGCTGGTAATACCATCTTGATCTATCGAGGAAGCACAATTCGTACCTGATGCTGTAGCCATTCTCGCATGTCGCGGATTATCATGAGTCGGTCCCCGCCAGCGGTAGCGGATCGCACAATGTACAGTCCAAACCGAAGGGGCAGCGGTATCTTCGCCCGGTTCCTGCTCATGACTATGGCGCTCATCACCATTGCCGGTGTGATTCCGATCACGCCCCGGGCCGCTATTGCCGCAGAGCCGCAGCCGGCGCAGACGTTGTCGGCAACCACGAACGGCGACCGCGTCATCGTCCGTTTCGATGACACGCCCTGGCCGGGCGCAGCTGGCACGCTCCACCAGCTTGGCGCGCGGGCAGTGCAAGCGCTGCCCGCCTGGTCAGGTGTCTACCTGGCGACCTTCGACGGCGCGGAACAGGCGCAGGTTGCCGTTGACGCGCTACGCGCCTCGCCTACCGTCACCTGGGCCGAAGTCGACGGCGTCGCGCGTTACACTGCCCAGCCCAATGACCCGCTCTTCTCCGACCAGCTCTGGGCCCAGAGCGTTGACCTCCAGAGCGCGTGGTCGGTAACGCGCGGCCGGCCGGGCATCATCGTCGCTGTGGTGGATTCGGGCGTCAGCCGCTCGCACCCAGACCTCGACGGCCAGCTGCTCCAGGGGCATGACTTCCTGAACGGCGACAACGAGCCGGAGGACGATATCGGCCACGGCACGGCCGTCGCCGGCATCATCGCTGCCGCCAGCGACGATCAGATCGGCATTGCCGGGGTGGCCGGCGCGGCGCGCGTGCTGCCGGTCAAGGTCGGCTCGATCGATGGCGCGCCAATCTCGGTGCTTGCCCAGGGCATCATCTGGTCGGTTGACCAGGGCGCGGACGTTATCAACCTCAGCCTCGTGACCGAGCAAACGAGCCTCGCGCTGCAGGACGCCTTGCTCTACGCCTACCAGCACGGCGTGCCCGTCATTGCGGCGGCTGGTAACGAGCAGGACGCCGTGACCTACCCGGGCGCATATGAGCAATCGATCTCAGTCGGCGCGAGCACCTTCTGGGGCAGTGTCGCCGACTTCTCGACGCGCCAGAACCGCGTCGATCTCATCGCGCCGGGCACGGCGGTGCTCGCGCCCTGGTGGTCGGCCGCCGATGGGAATACCTGGACGAGCGTCAGCGGGACATCGTTCGCGGCTCCAATCGTCAGTGGGACGGTGGCGCTGCTGCTATCGGTCAACCCCGAGCTATCGATTGAGGAGATCCGCGAGCTGCTGCGCGCTGCGGCCCTGCCGGTCAGCGGCGATACGCCGGTCCCTGGCGCCGGCGCCGGCCAGCTCGACGCGGGCGCGACGCTGCGGGCATTGCTCGACCAGTCCCTGACGGCGACCTGGGCGACAGCCGATCAACCGGTGGCTGAGGCGCTCGTCGGCCGCACCTGGCTCTGGGGGCCGGATACCGTTGCGTCGGGCTTCGAGCCCTACGCCGATTCGCCCGAGGACGAACGGCTGGTGCGCTATTACGACAAAGCCCGCATGGAGGTGACCGACCCGCTCGATGACCGCGACGCGCCCTGGTATGTCACGAACGGGTTGATTGCCCAGGAGATGATCAGTGGCCAGATGCAGGTCGGCGACTCCGCCTTCGCCTACCGTGGCTCGGCCCAGATCGCGGTCGCCGGCGACCCTGGTGACCCGCTCGCGCCAACCTATTCCGACCTGCGTGGCGTGCTTGGGACAGAGGCAGCTGCCGATAATGCGTTGCTGGTTCAAACGCTCGATGGCGCGGGCCGTACCGGTAGCGATCAGCGCTACGCCCAGTTCGGCGTCTTTGCCGCCGAGTATGTCCCGGAAACCGGGCACCAGATCGCATCGGTCTTCTGGGACTATCTACGCAGCGATGGACTGATCTATCGTAATGGCGAGCTGGTCAACGGACAGCTCTTCGACCCGGTCTTCTTCGCGACGGGCTTCCCGATCACGGAAGCCTACTGGACCCGCGTCCTCGTCGCCGGCGAGCGCGTCGATGTCCTGATCCAGTGCTTCGAGCGCCGCTGCCTGACCTACACCCCCACCAACGCCCCCGAATGGCGTGTCGAGATGAGCAACGCCGGCCTCCACTACTTCCGCTGGCGCTATGAGGATGGCGGGGAGCTCCCGCCGAGGGGCGGCGCGTTTAGGGAGCAGGGAAGAGGGATTAAGGATTAGGTTGGCGGCGACGCCGGTTGCTTCCCAAGCCGAGCGCGTAGCGCCGTCAGCATTCGTCCGATCTCGTCGAGCTCATTGTTCAACTCCTTGACTTCGTCGCTTGAAACATATCCAAGCTCGACGGCGATGATGAGATAGGTCTCAACCTCTGCCAGCGAACCGCGCGCTATCGAAACGAACTGTGCATAGTCGCGGCGCGTGCCTCTCGCGTTGCCTTCGGCGATATTGGCCGGCACCGAGATGGCGGCGCGTGTGAGCTGACTCGTAAGCCCGTAGCGCTCTGTTTCGGGAAAAGCCCGGCTAACTCGATAGATTTCTTTGACAAGCTGAATCGACCGCTTCCACACCGTCAGGTCCCGATGTGACCGAACTGCCATCACTACTCCTCTAATCCCTAATCCCTCTTCCCCAATCCCTCAGTGTTACACCGTGCCAAAATACCGATCCCCCGCATCGCCCAGGCCGGGGACGATGTAGCCGAGGTCGTTGAGGTGGTCGTCGAGGGCGAGGGCGGTGACGTGGGTGTTGGCGTCGTGGTCGATGACGGCTCTGACGCCGTAAGGGGCGGCGACGAGGGCGAGGGCGTCGATCCGGCCGCTGTGGTTGCGGCGGATGACGTCTATCGCAGCGGTGGCGGTGCCGCCGGTCGCCAGCATCGGGTCGACCAGCAGGACTCGATCGGCCCAGCTGCGCTCGTTGGGAAGGTTGTCGGCGTAGATCGTCGGTTCGAGCGTTTCCTCATTGCGGCGCAGCCCGAGCTGGTAAAGCGGGCTCGCCGGCAGTAACAGCCGGAAGGCAGGCTCGAAGATCAGGCCGGCGCGGAGCACGGTGACCCCGGCGATCACTCGGGCCGGGATCTGCAAGTCGAGCGGGCTGCCGTCGAAGCCCTCGCCCCACTTCGTCGCCAGGGCGATATCCTTGCAGGCCTCGTAGACGACGAGCCGCGCCAGCTCGGCGGCGATGGCATTGAAGGCCGCAACGTCGGTTCGCCGGTCGCGCAGCTTTGCGAGCAGCGTCAGTGCCAGGTTGTTCTCGATGATCGTCAGCCGCTCGTGGCCGGCGACCTCGGCGTGGCTTGGTTGGGCGCGGCCGGTCATCGGAGCGTCGGAATTGCTGCTCATCCAGATCCTCCTATTGGGTAGTGCATTGTCCATCTGGGCCGATGTTACACTCAGTTGCTAAGGAGGACGTGGGTGTGACGAAGACCGCAGCAGTGCTCGACAGCAATACAATCATCGAGTCGCTACGCGACGCGGGCTACCGCGTTACCGCGCCACGGCAGGCGATCGTTGAAGCGTTGACTGGATTCGAGCGCGCCTTCAGCGCCGACGACCTGCTCCAGCACCTCAGCGCGAGCGACCCGACGGTTGGCCGGGCGACTGTCTTCCGGACGCTCGATATGCTGGTGAGTCTCGGGCTACTCGACCGTCTCCACGCCGCCGACGGCTGCCATAGCTACGTCCTGGCTCACAGCCAGAGCCGTCACTACCATCACCTGATCTGCAACTCCTGCGGTGTCGTCGTGCCCTTCGAGAGCTGCAATATCGAAGCCCTCTACCCCGCTGTCTCCGAGGAGACCGACTTCCAGGTTTCCGGCCACATGCTCGAACTCTTCGGCCTCTGCGGCAGCTGTCGCGCGTAGACTCAGTATTGTAGTTCCAAGCAGCTGCGATGAGGCCAGGCCTTATCAAGCAAGATGTTGTACTCGTCGATACTGAGCCCCAGGTCGCGAATGATCTTCCCGATGAGTGGCCGCACGATGACTTGGGAGCCGTGATCGGGAATGACGACAGTTCTTCCGTCCCGGTGCTGGAACACATTGTGACTACCGTGGGTTCAGACGCGTCGAAATCCGGCAGCTTCGGCTACACTGCGTGAGTCTCGATATGGAACGACACGCAAACGTGTCATGCCGGGACGCGCACCCGCCAGGTTCCGACAAACTCTGGACGTGTGTCAACCGCATGGTTCGCGTCGAGGTAGACTGCGATCGCTTCGCGGACATTGGCCCCAAGCGCGGGTAGGTCTGGAGCTTGCGTGTAGCATCCCGGTAGCTCATCGACTTCGGCTGTCAGCCAGCCTGGCTCGGGGTCGCGTTCAATGACGATGGTGTAGTCCTGATCCACGACTGGTCTCTTTCCATGTCAAGCGAGGATGTGATTCCTGCTCAAACTCTAGCAGGCAGAATCACCTGACTGAACGCTCGAGTATTCGCGGCAACCGCCGATGTGCGCTGGGTCAGATTGTTCGTGCACATTGGCGCGAAGGGACCGGCAGCACGCCGCCACCGAACGGATGTAGCTCGCGAACATCGCCTCGCTTTGCGTTCGCAACCCTCGGCCAGCGCGTTCCTGGTTCGTCCCAGGCTAAACGCTCCAATTGCCCAAGACACGTCCATATCGCTCCCACTGACGTACATCAGTTTGAATCGCTCTTGTTTCAGACGTCGTTTGCGGCGAGTTCTGTAGAAACGTGAACTCTGCCTTTGGGCCGCGCTGTGCCTGAATTCCGGCGCGCTGACTGCGGACTGGACAGGGCGGAAGGAGAAGGATGTGAGGATCTGGTCACGGCTGGCGGCGCTCACGCGCAGCCATGTCGCACCAACAGCGAATGGTCAGACGCAGGGCTCTACCGATCCCGAGATCGCACTGGCCCGACAGCGCGAGGTGCTTCGCCGCCTGCGACAGGAGCTCGTCGCGTTGGCAGCCGAGCGCAACCGGCTTGATATGCAGATCAAGCGCTTGCGGCTGCGGTCAGCCCGGTCCGGAGCGCGTGCCCGGCAGGCTGTTGCTGCGGGACAGGACGAACAGGCTCGCTTTCAGTTGCTGCGACGACAAGCGGCGGAGCGGCAGATCGCTGCTCTCGAATCACAGCAGGATCGACTTGCTGGGGATGAGCTGCGGTTGGCGCGGAGAGAGCGTCTGCTTGCCCAGCAGATCGACAGCTATCGGAAGCGGTACCGGGAGTTGATCGCGCGCGGCGCCGCAAGCGACGTGCTCGTGCGGCTCGGGCCGAAACGGCTTGCCGGCCGGTCTCGCGGCTCAGACTGGGCCGCCGAGCGCACAGAGCGGGACAGGAGATCAGCGTGATGCAGCAATTGCTGAACGGGCGCGCAGTCGTCGATGATCTGTTGCACGGCCAGGTGGTGATCATCGTCGCCCGCTGGATTCTCGTCTTGACCGGCTTGATCCTGGCGATGTGGAATCCGGCGTCGTTGCTGGAGCTACGCATCGAGATACTCGTGCTGCTCTGTTTGGCCGTCGTCAACTTCTACCTGCACCTGCATCTCATCGTGAAGCGCCATTCGCAGCCGTTGATCGTCTACGCCGCCAGCGCCGTCGACCTGGCGATCGTGACGCTGCTGATCCTGATCCAGGGCGGCTACGACTCGCACCTCTATATCTTCTACTTCCCGGCCGTGCTCGGCTACGCGCTTTCGTTCCCGCGGGTTCTGACCGCGCTCTACACCGTCGGGGCGATCACCGCCTACGCCTTCATCGGCGCTGCGACAGTGCATAGCGCCGCCGGGCTGCAAGATCTCGTCGTCCGGATGATCATGCTGGTCGGCATCGCGGCCTGCGGCAGCCTCTATCTCGGGATCGAGGCGGACCGCCGCGCAGAGCATGTCGAATACGCTCCCGACGCGCAGACTACACAGTTTTCTGACGTGCGTGAAGGCAGGGTCTCACAATGGTCATGAATGCGATTACACGCGAGGCGGCCGAGGATCTCTACTTCGGTCAGGTCGTCGCCATCTGGGCGCGTTGGTTCGTCATCGCCGGGGCGGCGTTGCTGGCGCTCTGGGCCGCGCCGGACGAGCGGACGCTGGCCGCCAGCACGGTGCTCGTCGTCGCGCTGATGTTGCTGAATTTCTTCCTCCATGCGCGCCAGGTCGCCGGCCAGCCGGCTAATGCCGGGATGGTGACCGTCGCCAGCCTGGTCGACCTCGCGCTGATCACGGTCATGGTTATCAGCTGGCCCGGTGGCGGGTCGGCCGACAGCCGCTATGTCGTCTTCTACTATCCGGTCGTCTTTGCCTTCGCGCTGGTCTTCCGCCCGCAACTGGCAGTTCCCTATACCGCACTCGCATTGCTGGTTTACGCCGCCGCGACGCTCGTCGTCGATGCGGGCACGTTGCAGAGCGCCGAGCAGTTCGAGCCGTTCCTGATGCGATTGATCGCTATGGCGTCGATGGGCGCGCTTGGCACCTACTACTGGCGCATCCAACGCCGGCGTCGGGAAGACGCGCTCGTCGCTGTGCCCGTCGAGCGCTACTAGCGTAGCCTGCAGCGATTGGGTTGGTGGTTGTGGCGCGTCATGGTTGGAAACGTTTGGCGGCTCGCCTGGCCGGATCGCTTCTCACGCCTGCTCCAGACCCGCGAGCGATGGAGATGAGAGTCAGCGACCGCTCGACCGCGCTGCAGCGCCTTGATACGGCGCTCGCCGCATGCGCAGCCGCTCGGGAGCTTCTCATTCACCAGATCGAGACGGGTGAGGAGCTGTTGACGAGGATCGACAGCGAGCAGGCGCGGCGTGGTGATCCGTACATGGGGAGCGAGAGCTGGTTGGCAGCGCGTGATGAGCGGCGTGCCGAAGCGACCCGGAAGCAGCAGTTCTTGCATGAGTCACTCAACGACATCGAAGCCGAGCACGGACGCTTGCTGGTACTCCGCGAGCGCCTGCAGATGCAGGTCGAGACCGCCGCGCTCCGCCGTCAGATTGCGGGCGCGCGTCGTTCAGCCGCGGAAGCGCGCTACGACGCGGGAGAGTCGCTGCTCGATCCCGGCGACGCGGCGCTCCTTGATACGGCGGAGCATCAGGCGCTCGAAGCCGCCGCCCGGGCCGATGCCGTCGAGCAGATGCTGGCGCGCTGGAGCCGGGTAGACGACTGGTAGCCTGACATGTTTCGTACAGATACGCCGGTTCAGCGCTCTCCGCCCCAATCTAGCCAAGCACGATCACGGCGATAACGAGGTAGATCAGCAGCGACAAGATGTCCTGAATCACCGTCGCCAACGGGCCACTGCCGAATGCGGGGTCAATATCGAAGCGGTCGAGTAGCCACGGTAGCAGGAGGGCGACGGATGACGCGATCGACGAAGCCGCAAAGAGCGATAATCCGATCACCAGCGCGGCGTCGCGCACACCCCAGCCAACGAGGACGGCGAGAAAGAACATGACCGACAAGAGTGCGCCAACCACGACGCCGGTCAGGACTTCGCGCCGGACCATGCGGCGGATCGGCACGCCGACTGACAGTCCCCGGATGATGATCGCCTCGCTCTGGGTGCCGATCGCGTCAGCCATGTAGACGATGCCGGGTAAGAAGAATGCCAGGATGACATTCTCGGTAAGCGTCGCTTCGAACTGGCTGATCATCTGTGCCGCCATGATCGTGCCGATCAGCCCGACAGCCAGCCACGGGAGACGGTGCCAGACACGCATGCGGACACTCTCCTCGCTGGCAAGGCGCGCCAGCGCGGCCGTCCCGAGAAATCCGCTCAGGCGTGCGAGGTCTTCGTTGTGCTCCTCCAGCATGATCTCGAGGAGTTTCCAACGTGGAATGAGGCCCAGAAAGACATCCTGCTCGTCGACGACGGCGATGCTGCCGCGTCCGTGGCGCGTAGCCCACCAGGCGACCTCCTCCTGGTCGACTGTCGGGGTGACAATTGGTGGAACGGCATCCATCAGATCACCGATCAGAGCCTCGCTCGGCGCGGGCATCACCTTTTCGATGCGCGCCAGGCCAACGAGATAGTCGCCGTCCAGCACGGCGACCGCTTCAATGCTTTCGTAGCTGTGGTGGATCAGACGCGCGCGAACCTCGCCGGCTGTCGTCGAGCGCGCGGCACGCGGTACATCGGTACAGACGTGCTCGGCTGCTGTATCGAACTGCTCAGGTGTCAGAAAGCGGAGCGGCCGTTGACTGTCCTCGATCCAGTTGTCGACCATTGGTGGTGTTCCAAACCTGCTGTGTGCCGGCCCGTCTCCCACACTGTCGCACCGTCATTCGCGGGGATCAACCGCTCGAACGTGTAGTTCCGATCCCGCGCCTTGTCGTTGATGCACCTAGGGGCTGATACTTGTCGTCAGCAACCTTCTAGAGAGATGGGATGACGATGAACCAGACCGACATGGCGCAGGACGAAGCGGCCGGCGAGATCTCTGAGCAGATGCCGGTTGTCCGCGAGACCCGGATCGACAATGGCATGCGGGTCGTGTCCCTCGGCAGCGTGGCAAGTGTAGCGACGAGCGACGTGGCGGTCTTCCAAGTGCGCCTGATGGCGGGCTCGGCGCTCGATGACGACGCGCCGGGGCTGGGTCGCTTCGTCACGTCGATGCTCAGCCGGGGCAGCGCCGGCAAGAGCCTCGAAGCGATCGCCGAGGAGCTCGACAGCATCGGCGCGACGCTCGGCATCGGCTGTGGCCGTCTTACGATTGACGGCACGACGAAGTCCCTCGCGGCCGACGCCGATACGATCCTCGGCTACCTGGGGGCTGCCCTCCGCCAGCCCGATTTTCCTGAAGATCAGATCGAGATCGTCCGCGCTCAGATGCTCTCCGGCCTGCGGCGAGCCGAGGACAGCACCCGCGCTGTCGCCAACCGCACGATGCGTGAGCTGATCTACCCCGAGGGCCATCCCTTCCACAATCGCGCGTCCGGCACTGTCGAGTCCGTTTCAGCGATCAATCGGGATGCGCTCGTCGGATTTCACGAGCAAGCGTTCCAACCGGCCGATGCGATCGTCGCCGTTGCCGGCGGCATCGACCATGATGCCGCGGTCGCGCTTGTCGAGAAGCACTTCGGCGACTGGCAAGGCTCCCCGCCCGCCGTCGATGTCCAGTCGGTCGAACCGCCGGCGGAACTGCGTCGCGAGGATGGCACGCTGCCGGGCAAGAGCCAGGCCGATCTGGCGATGGGACTGCCGTCGGTCAACCGCGGTCATCCCGACTACTACGCCCTCAGTATCGCCAACCTCGTAATTGGCCGCTTCGGCCTCTACGGGCGGCTCGGCGAGAGTGTCCGCGAGCGCCAGGGCATGGCCTACTATGCCTACTCGCAGCTCCAGGCCGGGAAGCAGGTTGGCCTCTGGGTCGTCAACGCCGGTGTCGCGGCCGAGAATATCGACCGCGCCATCGACAGCATCATTGCGGAAGTCGAGGGCTTCAACGAAGGCGGCCCGACTGAGCGCGAGTTCACCGACGCTACCGGCAGCATCCTCGGCTCGATGCCGCTGGGCCTCGAAACCAGCGGCAGCCAGGCTGCCACCGCCGGCGACATCGTCTTCCACGACCTCGGCCACGACTACCTCCAGCGCTACCGCGACATCATCCGCTCACTGACACCTGAGCAGGTTACCGAAGCGGCACGGACCCATCTCGACATGGGCAGGTTGACAGTGGCGGTGGTTGGGCCGGAGGCGGGGGAGTAGGAAAACGGGAAGCTCCCTCCCCTGTCCCCTCCCTCGACTTCGAGGGAGGGGATCCGGTTGACTGTCGTTGATTTCCTCGGTCAGTCGACAGCGTTCCGACAAGATCCCCCTCCCTTGGTTTCGAGGGAGGGGACAGGGGAGGGAGCGGCTGTTTCCTACAAACTACAACCTACCCACTACAAACTCACCCTCCCCTAATGCCGCGTCAACCGCTCAACCAGTGACTTCCCATTAGGCGCAACCCCGGTCTCTTCCGCCTTCCGATCCAGGCGCTCGAAGCCGTGCTGGACAAAGCGGACGCCGAGGAAGCGGAAGGGTTCGGGTTCCCATTTGCGGCCGTCGCGGTTGATGAAGGGCAGGCGGCTGATCTCGCTGTCGGTGCGGGTGATCAGGTCGGCCAGGATGCGGCCGAAGAGATTCGTCGGGCCGACGCCGGTGCCGGTGTAGCCGTAGGCGGCCGCCAGGCCCTCCCGCGGATCGTAGGAGACGGTCGGCACGTAGTCGCGCGGCCAGCCGAGCGGCCCGCCCCAGCTGTGGGTGAATTTCACATCCTTGAGCATCGGGAACCATTCGCGCACATCGTCCTGCAGCATGCGCTGGGTCGGGTCGTGGCGGTCGTACTCGTCCTTGATCCTGGAGCCAAAGTGGTATGGCGCGCCGCGCCCGCCGAAGAGGATGCGGCCGTCGGAGGTGTGCGTCAAGTACTTGACCATGTTGGTGGCTGATGAGAGTCCTTCCCGCGCTTCCCAGCCGATCTCCTGCCAGTCGCATGGAGATAATGGCTCGGTCAGCGTGATGAGCGAGTAGACCGGCATAACCTTGCGGCGCAGCTGTGGAAAGCGCGACAAATAGGACTCGCCAGCCAGCACGATCGTCTTGGCGCGGGCGTGGCCACGAGCGGTGTGGAGCGCCGGATAAGCTCCGGTTGTGTAGTCGATGACGTCGGTCTGCTCGTAGATTGTTGCCCCGCGTCGCTCGACCGCGCGAGCAAGGCCACGGGCGAGCTTGGCCGGGTGGATCTTGGCGCTGTTGTGGTTGAAGTGTCCGGCGACGGCACCCGCGACCGACACTCGCTCGGCTACCTCGTTCGCGTCGAGCACGGTCGAGTCCTCTCCGAAGCCGAACGCTTCGAGCGTGCGCTGCTCCCGCTGGAGGACTTCGACTTGATAAGGACTCCGGGCCAGGCGCATGTAGCCGCCGCGCACGAAGTCCATGTCGATGCCTTCCATCTCAGCTACGCCTGAGATCTCATCGACGACGGTGTTGATTGCCTGCTGCAAGCTGACCGCGCCTTCGCGCCCGAAGAGCTGGGCCGTCCGGCGTAGTCCGACCGGGAAACGGTTGCCGAGCCCGCCGCCGTTGCGTCCTGACGCGCCGAAGCCGGCGATCTCCTTCTCGAGAATCGCGACGTTCAACGATGGCTCGCGTTCGAGCAGGTAGTAGGCCGTCCAAAGCCCGCTATACCCGGCCCCGAGGATGGCCACATCGACGTCTATCGTGCCGTCCAGCGCTGGACGGGGTGTCAGATCGTCGCCGGAGGTTTCGAGCCAGTAGCTGTACGACGCATAGTTCTTGCTCACGGCGGTCTCTCCCTCTTCCCAGCCGGCATCATCGCACCATCGTGTCAGAGCGACCCGGCGCACGCAACCCCTGTACCGGCAACGCGCTGCGTTGCCCTGTGCCGTAGCCGAGGGCTTCCCCGGGAACCCCAAGCTAGATGAAATGGCAACGCATCGCGTTGCCGGTACAGGGGTTGCGGGCCATAGCGTGACAGCTTCGCCTCGCAGGGCAAGTTCATTGTGTTGACCATCACCCTGGCATCTTCGACAATGCCCACAAACTGGAGGGTAAATAGATGAAACTCGATCTCGTGATCCGCAATGGCATGGTCATCGACGGCACCGGCAACCCGTGGTTTCAGACGGACGTCGGCATTAAGGACGGCAAGATCGTCTCGCTCGGGAAGCTGAACGGCGTCGAAGCCGGGCAGGAGATCGACGCGAAGGGGCTCGTCGTCTCGCCGGGCTTCGTCGATGCCCACGCGCACTCCGACTACTTGATCCTGGCCGACCCGACAAACGAGAACAAGCTGCTCCAGGGCGCGACGCTCGATGTTGCCGGGAACTGTGGCTACTCTGCCGCGCCGATCGGCGACGTCTTCTTCCGGGAATGGTGGACGCCGGACATCGACGAGCGTTTCACGGTCTGCAGCGCTGAAGAGGGCCGTAAGCTGCTGGCCGACCACGGTGTCGACTTCAACTGGACGACGATGGACGGCTACCTCAGCGCCATCGACGCCGCCAGGCCGAGCACGAACTACCTGAACTTCACCGGACAGGTTGCCCTGCGGCTGGCAGCTTACGGCGAATATGGCCGCAAGCCGACCGCCGAAGAGTTCGCGTCGATGAAGGAGATGACGCGCCAATCGATGGAGGAAGGTTCCTTCGGCGTCTCGACCGAATCCGGCAGCCACAAGGAGATGGACTTCGATGTCGAGGAGCTGATCGAGCTGTGCAAGATCGCTGCCGAGTACGGCGGCATCTACTCGAATCACATGCGCGACTACGGCATGGACGTCGTCTCCTCGACCGAGGAGGCGCTCTACATCAGCGAGCAGGCCGACATCCCCTCGATCATCTCGCACATCGGCGTCGCCGGGCGGCACAAGGGCGTCCCGGCTGAGAGCATCCTGTCGTTGATCGACCGGGGCCGCGAGCGCGGCTTGCAGGTAACGGCGGACCTGATGCCCTTCGGCTACAGCGAGTCGCTGACCTTCACCGCCCTGGCCCGCGACATGCTGCCGGAGTCGGCGACTGCCGACGGCCACGAAGCCTTCCGGCAGGAGATGCAGGATGCCGAGAGCCGCGAGCGCCTGAAGCAGGAATTGCGGGATGGCGCATCGTCGCGCTGGTACGTCTCGCCAACAGCCAAGAAGGGCGAGGCCTACTCCGAGGGGCCACTGGCTCGTGACGACTGGGCCGAGGGGTTGGAGTTCGTCATCTGCGGCGAACGCCGCTTCGAGGGCCGCCGTGCCGCCGAGATCGCCCGGGAAGAGGGCCTGGACCCGTTCGACGTCCTCTTCAACGCGATCTCGGCCGACTGGGAGACTGCCAAGGTCTTCCACACCAGCTGGACGGAAGAGGACCTGAAGCTGATGGTCCAGCACCCCTGGGTCTCCTTCGGCGGCGACGGCGCTCAGACGAAGGCGATGTGGGAGAAGCGCCCCGGCGTTCCGAATCCGACTCAGTACTGTATCTTCCCGATGATCCTCGGGCGCTACGTGCGCCAGAAGGGCTGGCTGCGTTGGGAGGATGCGATCCGCAAGATGACCTCGCTGCCTTGCAACGCGATGGGCATCTACGACCGCGGCATCATCCGTCCCGGCGCGTGGGCCGACATCACCATCTTCGACCCCGACACGATCATCGACACGCCCAGCTACTACGACTACCCCGAGACCTACGCTCGCGGTATCCACCACGTCATCGTCAACGGCGTCCCGGCCGTCCACGACGGCCAGCAGACCGGCCAGCGCCCGGGCAAGGCGCTACGACTCAACGCGCAGTAGTGTGAGAGGGCTAGACCGATGCATATCGACCCGGAACTGTTTCGACCAGATGCAATCAGCGACGAGACACGGGAGTTCAACGCCTGGCTGGAGGCAGAGCTGGCGAAGGTACCCGACCAGACGGGGCTAGAACCGCAGCAGATCCGGGACGCCCGTCGTTCCGGACGCGGCTGGCGAGGACCTGTCGAGTTCTCCGACCGCGCCACGGAGCGGATCATCGACGGGCCGGCCGGGGATCTGACCTTGCGCGTGTTCTTGCCCGAGACGGTGCGTGGGGTCTACCTGCATATCCACGGCGGCGGCTGGGTGCTGGGCGCGGCGGATGAGAGTGACGCCGCACGGCTGCGCGAGGCCGACGCCAACCAGGTGGCGGTCGTCAGTGTCGAATACCGCCTCGCCCCTGAGCAT
>JAUIIK010000124.1 GCA_030431755.1 Chloroflexia bacterium | reverse complement strand
TGGTGAGCTTCAACTGTGGCGCGCTGCCGCACACGATTCCGCTGACGGGCCAGAAGATCATCGCAGCCAACACCCAGATCGACGGCGGCGGACTGATCACCCTCGATGGCCAGGACACCACCCGGATTTTCGTGGTCCATGTGGGGAGCACGCTGGCGCTGAGCAACATCACCCTGAGCAATGGCCAGGCTGACGACGACGGCGGCGCCATCTACAACAACGGCACACTCACGCTCACCAGCAGCACCCTGCGTGACAGCTCGGCCACTGCTGAATTCGCCCAAGGCGGCGGCATCTTCAACGACACCACCGCCACACTCACGCTCACCAACAGCACCCTCAGTGGCAACACGACTACCTATGGCGGCGGCATATTCAACGCCGGCACACTCACGCTCACCAATAGCACCCTGACTGGCAACTCGGCTACCTATGGCGGCAGCATCTACAACGACAACACCGGCACACTCACGCTCACCAACAGCACTCTGAATGGCAACTCGGGACGCTTTAGGGGCGGCGGCATTTACAACGACAACTCCGGCGTCGTCACCATCACCGACAGCACCCTGAGCGGCAACTCGGCGCCCTCCGGCAACGGTGGCGGCATCGCCAACGAATACGGCACGCTCACGCTCACCAACAGCATTCTGAACGGCAACTCGGCAGTCAGCGGCGGCGGCATCTACATCTTCGATGTCAGCACACTCACGCTCACCAACAGCACCCTGACTGGCAACTCGGCTACTGTCTACGGCGGCGGCGTCTTCAACGAACACGGCAGGGCTACGCTCACGAACAGCACCCTCAGCGGCAACTCGGCTACCATCGGCGGCGGTGCCATCGCCAACTTCGTCGGCACGACTACGCTCACCAACAGCACCCTCAGCGGCAACTCGGCGACTGGCGCCGGCGGCGGCATCTACAGCTTCGGCACGGTCAGGCTCGCCGCGACGATCATTGCTTATAGCCCCGAGGGCGGCAACTGCGCCCAGATTCCTGTCACGTCGCAGGGCGGGAATATCAGCGACGACCACACCTGCAACCTCAACGCCACCGGCGACCGCAACAACACCGACCCGCTCCTCCTTCCACTCCAGGACAACGGCGGTCCCACCGAGACCCACCTGCCCGACGCCGACAGCCCCGCCATCGACGCCATCGACCCCGCCAACTGCCCCACAGCCACCGACCAGCGCGGCTTCAGCCGGCCCCAGCGCGCCGCCTGCGACAGCGGCAGCGTCGAGGTGCGTCCGGGCGTGACCTACGTCCTCTGCGCCAACTACTACACCGGCGCAGTTACCAGTCCGCTCTCCGGTGGTTGCGGGAGCGGCCACGTCGAGCTAACCGTTCCGGGCCACCTGGACTTCTGCGTCAATGGCTGGACCGGCCAGCTCACCTATCTCTTTGGTCGGCCATGCGCGCCGCCACGCTGGACGCACACCCTGCCAGACGACGGCGACTTGCTGACCTGCGTGAGCCTCTATACCGGGGCCAACCGCTGGGTCACGAGCCACAGCAAGTGCACGGCCTACGAGGTGGCGAACACGATTCCGGCGACGCCGTGAGTTTGATTGCCCTCGGCAGTCGCATGCGACTGCCGCCCTGGGTCTGCTGCGTGTCGTGGAAGGCTACCGTCAGTGCTGCGCCTATGAGCTGCCAGGCGCGATTCGGGCAGCGCCGTAGGGGCAGGCGCATATCGCGTGTATGCAACGCGCATCGATCATCTCAAGCGGTGCGCGCGACGACCTGGGTGCCGAGGTCGGCATCGGTGGCGAAGGTCCCGGCACGGTGCGGGGCGGCGATGATCGCCAACGATACGCCCGGCTTGCTAGTCAGGCGCGTCGCCTCGATATCGAAGCGCAACGAACCGGGGTCGCCCGGCAGGATGATCATATCTCCGGCCCGCGCCTCGTGCCCCGCCCAGGCCAACGGCGAGCCGTCAAGCCTCCGGCGCGTCGCGTCGGCGGGCAGCTCGAGCCCGGCCACCTCTGCCGCGGGGTCGTCCAGCGCAATGACCAGGGCCGTGTCGCCAACATCGAACGCCTCCGCCAGCTCGGCTGCCAGGCGCGCGTTCTGCAGGTCGGCGGAACCCTGGCGCAGCCCGGCGAGCGGCAGGAGCACCCGCTCCACCGGCCCATCCAGCGACACCAGCGCGGTTGGAATCGGCGAGGCGGCGACGATCTCGATCTCCGGTCCGCCAAAGACAATCTGCTGCGCTGAGAGATGCTCCGGCAACGGCAGGATCAGCAGCGAGCCATCCCGCTCGATGATCGTGTTACGAATGCCGGAGGTCACCGCCCGGTCCACCCGGAGGACCGGCTCGGTGTCGATGCCCTGACCGCTGGCGAGAGCCTCGATCTCTTCGATGAGCCTGCGTTGTGACTCGACCGAGGGGTTATGACCGGCGTCGCTGACGACATGGACCGGGATCACCAGCCCACCAGCAGAGGCCGAGACGCGCGCGGCGAAGGCCAGACGCTCCTCCGCGCCGTCGAGGTCGCGCAACGGCAGGATGATCGCGCCACCGAGCGGCTTCTCCAGCGCCTCCGGTGGCGGAATGGCCGCGCCGAAGCGGTTGGCGCTAATCGAAGAGATCAACAAGCTGGCGACGACGACGATGAGCACCGCGTTGAGCACAACCGCGTCATAGAGCTCCAATTGCAACCCGACGACGGCGGCGGCCAGGGTCGCGGCGGCCTGTGCGCTCGATAGCGAGAAGATCGCGCCAATTTCGGAACGTGTCAGGCCGAACTGATGTCCAGTCAACCAGGCGGCGGCGATCTTGCCCACGAGCAGAGCAGCCGTGAACGCCAGGCCGATGCCGATGGTCTCCAGGCTGAAGAGCACGCGCGGCTCCAGCAGCAGGCCAACGGAGATAAGAAAGATTGGAACGAAGAAGGCCGAGCCGAAGAACTCAATCCGTTCCATCAACGCGCTGCCGTTGGGGATTAGCCGGTTCAACGCCAAGCCGGCGGCGAAGGAACCGACCAAGCCCTCGATACCGACCTCGTCAGCCACGACCGCCGCCGATAAAAAAGCTGCCAGCGCGTAGACGAAGCGCAACGAGCGCTCCTGACCAACACCGGTGAAGAACCAGCGCGTGATGGCCGGCAGCACGAGGAAGCAGTAGCCCACAAGAATAGCCAGCCCCAGAGCGATTTCGAGACCGATCGTGAACCCGCCCTGGTCGCTCGACGCCGTGCCCGAGATCACCGCCAGGACCACCAGCGCCAGCGTGTCGGTGATAACCGTTGCCCCGACCGTCGCCGCGATGGCCCGGTTGGACGCCAGCCCGAAACGCCGGAAGACGGGGTAGACGACCAGGGTGTAGGAGGCCCAGAAGGAGCCGATCAAGATCGACGCCTGGAGACTATTGCCAAGCAGCAAGGCGACGCCGGTACCGAGCGCGAAGGGGACCGAGAATGTAAACGCCCCGAGGAACATCGAGATGCGCCGAACCTGCATGAAGACGTTGAGATCAAGCTCCAGGCCCGCCAGAAACATCAGGTAGAGCAGCCCAACCGCGCCAAACTCCTGCAGCAGCACATCTTCCGAAATCAGCTCTGCTCCATGCTGACCGATGATGAAGCCGCCGAGCAGCAACCCAATGATGCCCGGCACGCCCAGCCGCTCCGCCAGCAGCGGCATCACAATGACCGTCATCGCAATGACGAAGAAGAACCACGGGCCGCCTTCGGGCAACGTAAAGTTGAAGTCCATCGCCGCTTGACCGTCCATTCATTCTGTTTGGCACAGAATACGGCCAGACAAGCGGATACGCCATACCCCAGGTTAGCGACGGACTGTTGCTCGCGCTACGCCTCTCATGCTGAGATGACACTCAACACTCAGTGGGCATGGATGAGAGAACGGGGCAATGCATATCGACACCGCAACCGGTCGGGACTTCCATGAAACAACCAAGTACAAGCTGATCGATGACGAGGACGGTCAACCGCAAGCGGTGATGGGCATCGCGCCGGACTTCCGGGCGGCGATGGGCGCGCAAAGCCCGGACAACGAGCCGCACCCGTTCAAGGTCTACAGCGACCTGCCTACGTTCGCGTTGCCGGAAGAGTTCGAGCGGTTCACCATGCCGCTGCTCGACGCCATCGGCATGTCCGGGGCCGAGGAGAGCCTCGCAGCGACGCCGGATCTGACGGCACTGGCGCGCATCAGCCTGCTCTCGAACGGCATCCTGAAGCGCGGCAGTCATGGGACGGGCCGCGAGATCTTCTACCGGGCGGCGGGCGGCACCGGCGCACGCTATCACCTGGAGCTCTACTACGTCTGTGGCGATCTGGAAGGTCTCGACGCCGGCGTCTACCACTACGCCGCCGACACCCACCGCCTCGGGCGGCTTCGTACTGGCGACTTCCGCGGCGCGGTCGTGGAGGCGACCGGCGCAGAGCCGTCGGTGGCACGAGTCCCGGCGATCCTGATCGCGACGAGCACGTTTTGGCGCAACGCCTGGCGCTACAAGGAACGCGCCTACCGCCACACCTTCTGGGATCTCGGCACGACGCTCGGCAACATCACCGCCGTCGCCAGCGCCGAGGGCCTGCAATCGAAGATCGTCCTCGGCTTCCACGACGCAGCGGTCAACGAGCTGCTCGGCGTCGACGGTCAGCGCGAAGCGGCCGTGGCCATCGTCCCGCTCGGACAGGGAGCGCCGCCCAGCGCAGCGCCGGAAGCCACGCCGCTCGACCACGCCGTCGAACCGGTCTCCAACGGCGAGATCGACTTCCCGCTGATCTGGGAGATGCACGCCGCCTCCTCGCTCGCCTCGGGCGCTGAAGCTGCCGCGTGGCGGGCACAGCGGCCCGCACAGACGCCCCCAACCTCAACCGGCGCCCAGACAGCCCTGCAACCGATCCCGCCGGAAGCCAGGCCGGCTACGGCGGTCGACGAGACAATCCAGCGGCGGCGCTCGACCCGCCACTACACCCGCGACGAGGCGATTCCCTTCGACAGCTTCTCGACGATGCTCGAACGCGCCTCGCAACCGGTAGCCTTCGACTGCCTCGATGGTGACGCGCAATCTTTCACCGATCCCTATCTCATCGTGAATCTCGTCGAAGGGCTGGAACCCGGCAACTACGTGCTGCATCCTGGGCAGGGCACGGTCGAGCTCATCGCGGTGGGCGACTTTCGCGACGACGCCTCGCGCCTGGCCGTCGGCCAGGGCTACCCCGGTGACGCTCATGTCAACGTCTACTATCTGGCCGACCTCGACCCGATCTTCGCCGCCTATGGCAACCGCGGCTGGCGCATCGCCCAGCTCGAAGGCGCGTTGCGTGCCCAGAAGATGCACCTCGCAACCCATACCCTGGGCCTCGGCGCGGTCGGCTCAACCTCCCTCGACGACGAGGTCACCGACTTCTTCGCGCCCCATGCCGCCGGCAAGGGCTACATGTTCATCGTCGTCTTCGGCAAGCGGCGGAGCAGGAACCAATGAGCGTCCGTTGACTGCCCGGGCCAGCGATCAGAAACATTGCCAGACCTCGCGGACGCATGTGCGATGCGCTGGTCCTGGACCTGTGGCGACGGCCCGTTGACCTCCTCCAGCATCAGGGGTACGGTGAGCTATCGTCTTCGACACATCCACAGAGCCACCACTTGCAGGAGGAGCAGGCATGACCACGACAGCGAATTCCAACGGAGGTACTTCGACCACAGATCTCGCGCCCGGATACGACGCCGGAAAGGTCCGCGATGCAATTCGCGACAATCTCTGGCTGCACTTCACGCAGATGCAGGAGTTTGCCGACCCTGAGGTTCGCCCGCTCATCCTGACGCGCGGCGAGGGCACGACCGTCTGGGATGTTGAGGGCAAGTCATATCTCGATTTCCTGGCGGGCATTTACTCGGTCAATGCCGGCTATGGCCGGACGCGCATCGCCAAGGCGATGATGGCCCAGCTCGAGTCGATGCCCTTCGTCAACCCCTTCGGCTACGCGAGTGTTCCGGCGGCTGTCCTGGCCGACCGCCTCGGCGAACTCGCCCCGCTCGGCGGCAACGCCCGCGTCTTCTTTACCTCCGGCGGCTCGGAGTCGGTCGAGACGGCGCTGAAGCTCGCCAAGCAGTACCAGACGGCTCGGGGCTACCCGCACCGCTGGAAGACGATCTCGCGGCGCGTCGCCTACCACGGCACAACGCTCGGGGCGCTCTCGGTCAACGGCCTGACAGGCTCGCGCGCGCTCTTCGGCCCGCTGGTCTCCGGCGCACGCCATGCGCCGATGTCACACCGCTATCGCTGCCCGTACTGCAAGGACGCTCCGGCCTGTAACCTGATGTGCTACGACGAGATCGAGCGGTTGGTCGAGTTCGAGGGGCCGGACCAGGTTGCGGCGATCGTCACCGAGCCGGTCCAGAATGCCGGAGGCTGCATTCCGCCCGGCTCGATGGACTACTTCAAGAAAATCCGCAAGCTCTGCGACGACACCGGCATCCTGATGATCATGGATGAGGTCATCTGCGGCTTCGGGCGGCTGGGGGAACTCTTCGGCTCGACCTATTTCGGCGTCGAGCCCGACGTCATTACCGCCGCCAAGGGCATCACCTCATCGTATGCCCCACTTGGGGCGGTCCTCGTCCGCAAGTCGGTCGCCGACGCCTTCGCGGAAGCGCCCCGCGACGACCTGCCAGAGCCGGTCAATGCCGCCCGCGAATGGGGTTTCCAGCACGGCTTGACGTTCGGCGGCCACCCGGTCTCCTGCGCGGCGGCGATTGCCAACCTCGACATCATGCTCGAGGAGGACCTGCCCGGCAAGGCGAAGGAGATGGGCGCGTATCTCCATGGCGAACTGCAGGCAGCGCTCGGCGAGCACCCGAACGTCGGCGACATCCGCGGCGCTGGACTCTTCCTCGGAGTCGAGATGGTCGCCGACCGGGAGACGAAGGCGTCACCTGATAAGTCAGACGTCCTCGAATGGATGTCGGACAAGATGCTGGAAGGCGGCGTGATCCTGCGCAACGATGGCCGCAACGATCCGACGACCCAGCTCTGTCCGCCGCTCGTCGTGACGCGTGAGGAATGCGACCAGGTCGTCAACGTCCTGGCCGAATGCTTCGATGGCCTCGCCAAACGTCTGGGCACGGTCGGGACACAGCATCCAACGGCGGCTAGCTAACCAGATAGGCTGGCGTTAATCGCCATCGGAATTGCTGCGGCATCGCGACGTTCCTGCCTAACTCACGCGTTCCAGGAGCGGCGTATCATTCAACCCCCGCCAGTCGGTGACAGCTGCGTCTGGACGCATTTCCATGAAAGGTTGCGCGGTGAGCGGCGGAGAGCGAGACGAACTGGCACAGATGGCTCTCGCCGGTTACGCCAACGGCCCCGACGCGCCGCTACGGGCAACCAATCTCGCCTTGCAGAAGATCGAGACGGCACGAGCCGTGATTCTCGCTGAGGGCATCAGCGATCAGATCGCGATCGAGACGCTTGCGCTGCGCCGTGGCCGGGATCTCGAGTTCGAAGGCGTGGTCGTCCTGCCGATTGGCGGCGCACAGGCGATCACGCGCTTTGCCCGGCAGTTGGGACCGGCCGGTCAACAGCTGATCCTGGCGGGCATCTACGATGCCGATGCCGCCGAGACGATCCGCCGAGGACTCGCCAGGGCCGGGATCGGCAGCCCACAGACGCCGGGGGACCTTGCGAGCCTGGGCTTCTACATGTGCGTCAAAGACCTGGAGGACGAGCTGATCCGCGCCGTCGGGCCAGCGAACCTCGTAGAGATCATCGAGTCTCAGGGCGAGCTCGGGTCATTTCGGACGATGCAGAATCAACCGGAGTGGCGGGGCAAACCGATCAGCGGCCAGCTCCACCGCTTCCTCCGCAGCAAAGCCCGCCGCAACCTCCGCTATGCCCGTCTCCTGGTCGAAGCCGCCGAATCAAGCCGCATCCCCCGCCCGCTGGACGCCGTACTCGCGCACATCAAGCCATAAGGACGACAAACCCAGGGGGATCTGGTGATCGCCACGGGCTGTGCGGGCGAGCGCAGATTATGACCGGTGCGTCGTGCCGACATGGGCCTCATGTGCCTGCTGATGCCTCAAGATACCCAGCGCCTGGCTCAGCCCCGCCTGCGTCTGCGGCCTGTTCGGGATTGGGTTGCAGATGAGGTGGTCGACGCCGTGGCTGGTGAAGGCTGCCAGACCGGCCGCGATTTCTTCCGGGGAACCGCGCAGCGCTTTGTCGGGATGGCTCAGCGACTCCGGCAGCGTCTCTAGCTGGCGCGATGTCAAGTGATCGGGATAGAGCACGTAGAGGCCAACGGTTACGCCGACCGTCGCGGGGTCTCGCCCAACCGCATCGCAGGCCTCGAGGAGCTTGGCGTACTCCGCTTGAAATGCCTCGGGGCGGGCAAACCAGGCAGCGTTCCACTGGTCGGCATGGCGGGCGGTCAGGCGCAGCATGCACGGACCACGCGCCGCGACCAGCAGTGGCAGCTCACCCGGCGCGGGACCACGGGGGAGCAGCTCACAGTCCGGCGCGCTGAAGTGCTGGCCATGAAAATCGACACGCCCGTCGCGCAACAACCCGGCAATGATCTGTAGCCCTTCGTCGAACTGGCTCGCCCGGTCCGCATAAGGCACGCCAAAGGCCTCGAATTCGGGCTCGTGCCAGCCAGCCCCGAGCCCGAGGATCAGCCGGCCGCCGGCGACCTCGTCGGTCGTAACCGCCATCTTCGCCAGCAGGGCCGGGTTGCGGAAGGGCAGGCACAGCACCAGCGCCCCCAGCTCGACCCGCTCGGTCGCTTCGGCCAGCGCAGTCAGAATCGACCAGCACTCCCAGACGCCGAACGCCGCCTGGTCCGGAAAGCGAAAGAGCAGGTGATCCGGGAGCCATAGCGAGTCGAATCCAGCAGACTCCGCCGCCAGCGCCAGCTCGCGCACCTCGGCATAGGGCGGCGGCTGGCCGGTCGCCTCATCCTCGCCAATCGGCAGCACAACACCGATCTTCATACACACCTCCCTCACGACGTCGACACCCGCTGGTCAACCCGGTGAAGGCTACACTTTGAAGCTCTGTGGCACATGATTTGATCGACAGCCAGTGGCTTCCCGGATGACTCAACACGCATCAAGCTTGTCATTTCGAGCCCTTCACGCCCAATGGGCACCCGGCTCAGGGCAGGCTCGCGAGAAATCTCAGTCGAACACCAGTAAAGCGCCGCACTGAGATTTCTCGCTCCACTCGAAATGACAATGTCGTTGCTACTTGTTTCCCCTGCGAACTGAGGCGATCCCGTCACTTCATAAGTAACAGAGCACTCGCGTCCACCGGAGACGCTACTGAGGACGTTCGCCTGCTATCGTGGCGCAACGCGTCTTCGTATATGAGCGTGAGACCAGGCTGGCAAGGAGGGCTTCATGGCGAACCGGACTATACGGATGGTCATCCGCAACTACGACGTCATCACACCACTCGTTGCCGGCGACATCGTCCCGGAGGGCATCGACCTGGAGTTCGACCGCGTGAGCTCGATCGGCGCGTTCCACAGCGACGCAACGCTCGATGCCGGCGAGATGTCCTTCTCCGGCTACCTGCGGCAGCTTGACGCCGGCAACGCGGAGGTCGTTGGTCTGCCGATCTTCATCATGCGGGGTTTCCGGCAACGCTGCTTCTTCGTGAAGCGCGGCAGCACTCTTGCTACGTTGGGCGACCTGGACGGCAAGCGCATCGGCACCAACGGTTGGCCCGATAGCGGCAACACCTGGAGCAGGTCGCTACTACGCGCCGAGGGAATCGACATCGGCAACATTGAATGGTTCGTCGGTCCAATTGATGGCGCAACCGATCAGGCCTTCGGGCACCGCTTCTCAACCGAGGGATTCCCAGAAAATGTGCGCTCTACGCCGGAAGGCGCAGCGCTCGTCGAGCTGCTCGCCGCCGGGGACCTCGATGCGATGATGGTCCCGTGGCCGCCGCGCGGTTTCTACGAGCAAGATAGCCCGGTCATACGCTTGCTCGCCGACTACCCGTCGCACGAGGAGGCATACGCCCGGCAGGTCGGATTCTGTCCCGGTCACCACGTCATCGGCATACGGTCCAGCGCCCTTGAGAAAGACCCATGGATCGCCCAGAGCCTCCTCGACGCATTCGAGACAGCCCGCAAACTCGCTGAAGAGCGTAGCTGGATGCTCGCGGACACATCGCCCTGGCTGCTCTCCGACCTCGAGCGCACATCGGCGATTCTCGGCGCTGACTGGCAGATCAATGGCGTCGAGCCGAACCGCGCGATGATTGACACCTTTGCGCGCGAGCTGCACGCCCAAGGCATCGTTCAACAACAATTCGACGCTGACGCCGTGTTCGCGAGCTTCATTGAGTTGACATCACATGCGAGATAGACGGGACCATCGCTGGATGCGCGAGAATCCCTACGATCAGCGTAGCGTGCATTCCATGATTAGCTCATCGTGGAACTCACCGTCGCCGAGCAGGACACGCTCAGTCCCGGTCTCAACAAAGCCCGCGCGGCGATAGAGCGCCAGCGCCCGGGCCTGATCGACATTGACCATTAGCCGAGCCTTGCCCGTGCCGGGCATCTGCCGCAAGCGGTCGAGCACGGCGTTGACCAGGAGCTTCCCGACGCCGCGCTCGCGATAGGCCGGGCGCACGTAGACAGCGATGACGTTTGCGACCTCTGGACCAGCCTCGAAAAACGCGCCGATCATGCCGGCCAGCTCGCCCGCATCCTCGGCAAAGAGCGCGACCGAGCGGCCCGCTGCGGCCTCTCGCAGGCGGCCCATCCAATGCTCATCCGGGTAGGCGGCATCGCTGGCATAGGAGCTGCCAAACGCCTGCGGCGAATCTCGCAACGCCTCCAGGCGCAACGCCCGGAACTCCGGCCAGCGTTCAACCGGAAGGCTAATGATCTCGATCTCTGCCATCATGCCGCCTGACCACTCCTCCGACTCCGCAGTTCGGATCATAGCCCGGCAAGGGAACCGCCACGCCGGGGCATGCGGGCCCGTGGCATAATCGTCGGTCTTTGCCGGTTGCACAGGCCGGGGCAAGCGAGGAGCGTGGATGTTCAGTCTGCTGCGAAACCGCGACTTCGGCGTGCTCTGGCTGGCGGGGTTGATCTCCTTCGCTGGCAACGCGGCGCTGCTCTTCGCTCTGCCGCTCCACATCTACCAGTTGACCGACTCGACGCTGGCGACGGCCGGTGTGCTGGCGGCGTTCGTGTTGCCGCAGGTGCTGCTCGGCTCGGTCGCCGGCGTCTTCGTCGACCAGTGGAACCGCAAGTGGACGATGGTCGCCGCCGACCTCTCCCGTGCGCTGTTTCTGCTGCCGATCCTGGTAGCGCCCAATCAGCTCGTCGTGGTCTACACAGCAGCCGCGATCCACGGCACAATCAGCCTCTTCTTCCGACCTGCCGAGGGGGCGTTGCTGCCGCGTCTCGTTGGCGAGGAGCATCTGGTCGCCGCCAACGCAATGAATTCGCTGAACAACAACCTCGGGATGCTGCTTGGCCCGGCGATGGGGACGATACTCTACGCCGCCTTCGGGATCGGCGGGACGGTACTCGCCGATGGCGCGACCTTTCTCTGCTCTGCCCTGCTGATCGCCTCGATCCGCACCGATGCGCGACCGGAGCAGGATGCCGCCGCGCCGCTCGGCGGCACGCTCGGGCGCAGGCTGGCCCAGAACTGGCGCGCCGGGCTGACCGTCATTCAACGCAATACGTCGCTGCGCGTCCTCTTCGCCTCCTCGGCGCTAACCGGCGTCTCCGAGGGCATCTTCCTGACCCTCGGGCTATCGCCGCTGGTGCTCGACGTCCTCGGCGGCACGCCGGCGCAGGTCGGCTGGGTCGGCTCCGCGCAGGCAGTCGGCGGGCTCATCGCCGGGGTGATCGTCGTCCGCATCGGCCATCGGCTATCAAACCGCTGGCTGCTCGGCGGCGGCGCGCTTGGCATCGGCCTGGCCGATCTCGGCTCGGCCAACGCCCGCTTCTTCGCCGGGCCGGGCACTCCGGCGGTCGGCGTCGCGATGGGCTTCATGGCCGCCGCCGGCCCGCCGTCGGTCGCGATGGTCACCGGGCGGCAGACGCTGATCCAGGAGGAAGCATCCGACGCCTACCGGGGCCGCGTCTTCGGCGCGCTCGGGTCGGCCCAGGGCATCGCAATGGTCTTCGGCCTGGCCGCCGGCGGGTTTCTCGGCGAGATCGTCGGACTCGTCGGAATCCTCAGCGCCGCCGCGCTCCTCCGGGTCGTCGCCGGCCTCGGCGTCTTCGCCTTCATGCCACGCGAGCAATCCGCATCGGCAGCCTCGACGTAGCGACATTGCGGGCGGCTACACTGGCGACACGGCCAACGATCTCAAGAGCGCAGGAGGACCGCAGCGTGACGAATCCCGGTCACAACGAGCGCATGGACCGCATCGAAGCGAACATCAAACCACCGGAAGAGCTGCCCGACCGGCGCGGCGAGCGCATATCCATCGACGCCCTGCTCGATCATTTCTTGATACCCGGTTGCAGCGTCACAGTCATCGCAGATGGCGAGCTCGTCGCCAGCCGCGGCTACGGAGAAACTGCAACTGGAAGCGGCAACCCCGTCACTCCACGCACCCTCTTCCAGGCCTGCTCGATCTCGAAGGCGGTCGCGGGTGTCGGGGCAATGCGCATGGTGCAGGCCGGGCAGCTTGATCTGGACGCGGATATCAACGCTTACCTCTCCTCCTGGGAGGTACCGGCGAACGGCGCGTGGCAGCCGCGCGTGTCCTTGCGCCAGCTGCTGACTCACACGGCGGGGCTGCGCTACAACTGGTTCCCCGGCTACCGGCGCGGCACGCCGACCCCGACAGCCCTCCAGACCGTCAACGGCGCGCCGCCCGCCAACACGCCGCCAGTGCGCGTTGTCGGCGTACCAGGCGCGGAGTTCCGCTACTCCGGCGCGCACTACGCCGTGCTCCAGCTACTAATGGAGGATGTCTCCGGTGAGCCGTTCCCGGAGCTGATGGAGCGGCTAGTGCTCGAGCCGCTGGGGCTGCAGGACAGCAGCTATGACCAGGCATTCCCGACAACCCATCCCGATGGCGTAGCGCACGGCCACAACCCCGGCGGCGTTGAGATCATCGGCGGCTGGATGGTGCAACCGGAGTACGCTGGCGCGGGGCTCTGGACGACCCCATCCGCCCTCTGCCGGCTGGCAATCGAGGTCCAACAAGCCTGGCAGGGCGCATCGACGACACTTCTCGACCAGCCGCACACGGCCGAGATGCTGACGCCTGGGCCGGGCCAGCGCGGTCTTGGTTGGGTTCTCCGGACCGACGATGACCAACTGTGGTTCGAGCACAGCGGCGGCAACGTCGGCTACCGCTGCCACCTGCTCGCCGATGCCCACCATGGACGCGGCGCTGCGGTTATGACCAACAGCGAGGCTGGCTGGCCCGCCATTGCCGCCATCTTCGAGGCCATCGCCGACGAATACGGCTGGCCCGACGCCGCCCGACTCGCCGACCCCGCGCCATTCCGCGCGCCACAGCCTGCCGCGACCAACCCCGATGAAGCCACGCTCTCCAGCTACGCAGGCGTCTACCAGCTCGAGACAGGGCTGCGCTGCGTGATCGAAGCCGGGCCACACGGTCTCCTGCTGCGCGCTGGCGATCAGCCACCGATGACCTTGACACCGGTCTCGATTGCGGCGTTCCGGGCTGAGGCAGACAATGTCGTCATCACTTTCGACCGCGACGAGGACGGCAGCGCAAACCGACTGCACTTTCAACAATTCGGCGACGAGATCACTGGAGCGCGTCTCACGTAACGAACCGCTCACAACAAGCATTCTCGTACGTCAGACTCGACAAGTGATTGTGCCTTGGGCGAATGCTTGGAAAGAGGTGTCGTAAACACATGCAAGCGTGTCTGCGCCGCTCGCACATCTCGCTGTTGGCAGTGATCATCCTCACTATCTCCTGGGTGGGCGACTCTGTGGCGGCGCTGGGGGCTCCGGATGCTGCCACGACATCCTTCCAACGTGTTTGGGAGCGCACCGATCTGCCAGTCTCTCAAGGCGCCGTCGAACGGACGTGGATCTGGGGACCGCATCCGCTCACAGACATCCTCTCCGAACCCTACCGTGAGTCGCCGGACGGCTCGCGGCACGCTATCTACTACGACAAAGCCAGAATGGAGCTCACGGACCCGGAGGCCGACTCGGAAAGCCTCTGGTATGTCACAAACGGTCGGCTAGCGTTCGAACTCATCACCGGCCAAGTGCAGCTCGGCCACGATAAGTTCGAACAGCGCCTGCCGGCGGACATCAACATCGCCGGCGATCAAGGCATTCCGAACGGTCCAACTTATGCAACGCTCTCAACAATGCGTGACTACGACGAATTCCGGGGATCTGACCGCACGGGCGATGTGATCACGACGGCGATCGCTGATCCCTTTGGACGTCCCGCGCTTGAGGACGCCTACGACATTGAGTACGCCTACTTCGACGAAGTGACGCAAACCAATATCGCCGCGCCGTTCTGGGACTTCATGCACTCGTCCGGATCGATCTCTGACGATGGCGTGCTTGTTGAAGCCAACCTGTTCCCCAACCCGTACTACTCTACTGGTCGGCCAATCACCGAACCCTACTGGTCGAGCGCGACCGTGGGAGGCGTCGAACGGGACGTGCTCATCCAGTGCTTCGAACGCCGTTGCCTGACCTACACCCCCGCCAATCCGGCGGGTTGGCGGGTCGAATCCGGAAACGTCGGCCAGCACTACTATCGATGGCGCTACGCCGAACGGCCAATTGTTCAGGGCGAGATTCTCTATCGCACGCTAACA
>JAUIIK010000249.1 GCA_030431755.1 Chloroflexia bacterium | reverse complement strand
TGGGTGAACCGGGCGGTCGACTGGACCCTCATTGAGTTCAATGTGGTGTTTGATCAGATCACTGACTTCATCCTCCAGCGCATATTGCTGCCCATCGAGGACTTCCTGGTAGGCATCCCCTGGCAGGTGTTCTTGCTCACCACCGGTGTACTCGCCTGGTTCAGCACGCGCAGTAAGCTGGCGACGGTAACGCTGGTGGGTCTGATGGTGCTCATTGGTAGCTTCGGCTACTGGGAGCTAACGATGATCACACTCGCGATCATCATCGCGTCCGCAATCATCTCGATCGCCATCGGGCTCCCGCTCGGGATTCTCGCTGCCCAGTTTGATCGTCTCAACATGGTCATGCGTCCAATTCTGGATGGTATGCAGACGATGCCGAGCTTCGTCTACCTGATTCCGGCGATGATGTTCTTCGGTCTCGGCAAGGTGCCGGCAGTCATCGCGACCGTCGTCTACGCCGTGCCGCCACTCATCCGCCTGACAACGCTCGGAATCAAAGGCGTCTCAGCTTCGGCTGTGGAAGCGGCTGAATCCTATGGCGCGACGCGCGGTCAGATCCTGCGCGATGTCGAGGTGCCGCTGGCGCTGCCGGCGATCATGGCCGGCGTCAACCAGACGACGATGATGGCGCTCGCCATGGTCGTCATCGCCGCGCTCGTGGGCGCGGAAGGCCTCGGTATCGAAGTGCTGCTGGCCCTCAACCGGATCGACGCCGGCCGCGGCTTCGAAGCCGGCCTCTGCATCGTCGCCCTCGCGATCGTCATCGACCGCATCACCCAGGGCTTCGCGCAGCGATATGAGGAAAGTATCTCCTGAGAAGGGGATAGGTTACAGGGTGTAGGGGATAGCAGCGCAGGGCACTCCTTGTCTGCTATCACCTAACCCCTGTTCCTTATCACCTCGTCACGTGCCAACGGCCAGCCGATCCAGACAGCCCACCCCGCGATCACAACCAACAGCGCGACGCCGATAGGCGCGCCCCACTCCGGGCCGGGGAGCGCCTCGATTGTTGGCATGAGCTCATAGGGTGAGCGGAATGGCAGCCATCCCAGCGCCTGGTCGATCAGGTAGTCGTTGCCGGGCGTCGAGCGGTCGATGTAGCCCGACAGTGGCAGCCAGTGGAGCATGAGCGCGGCCAGCAGGCTCCAGGCCAGCGAGGCGACGATCAGTGTGCGTTTCCAGAGCTGCCCGTCGCGCCAGAGGCGGACCATGCCCGGTATGGCGAGCGCAGCCATCAGCGGAAAGACCGGCAGCAGGTAGCGGATTGGCGAGCCCCAGGTCTGCCAGCCGCCGGCCCGCAGCATCAGCAGCCCGTAGTAGCCGAGCGCCAGCACCAGCGCCGCCCGTTGGGTGCGGTGGAGCGGGCGCGGCACGGCAAGCGCGAAGAGCATCCACGGCGCAAAGGGCAGGACGCCGGAGCTGCGATCCAGCAACATCCCGAAGGAGTTCGGTAGGACCCAGGTCAGGTGGATGAAGTTGGCGATCCCGCGCGACTGGAGCGCCACCGCGTACTGCGACATGAAGAGCGCGACCGCGAGGGCCAGCACAAGCCCAACGCCGAGCGCCACCGGCATCAACACGCGCCGCGGGTAGCCCGCCAGCCGCTCTCGATTGCGCTGGAACCCAGTCAATAGCGCCAGCCCGAGCAACCCCAGCGCCAGCACCGCTAGCCGCCCGTGCAGCACCGGCAGGATCAGCGCGATTGCCGCGACGCCCGCCAGTGCCCGGTTTGAGCGCTGGCCACGCTCCCACAGCACCAGCCCCCAGACGACCAGCGTGCACGCCAGCAGGTCGGTGTAGAAGCGCACGGCGTAGGTCGAGATCGGTGGGAGCATCATGACGATAGCGATGAAGTAGAACGCCTCGGCTGCCACCCCCGGCGATGCCTGCCTGACCAGCAGGTAGAGGCCGGGCGCTAGCAGGATGCCTCCCAGCGCCGTCGCGAGCAGGACCGGCCAGAGCGGGCCGAAGAGCGTCAGCGGCGCGGCCAGGAGCGGCAGCCCGATGTCGTAGTGCAGCTGCCCGGTGCGCTCTTCGTAGAGGACCGCCGTCACGGCGACTGGCCGCCCTGGTTCGCTCGTGACAGTGACACTGCTGTCGCTCTCGGTTGCCGCTTCGAGTCGAACGACGGCACAGCTGGGGCAGATATCGACGACCTCGGTCGCCCCTCCGCGCTCGATCGTGACGCGCGTGGACTCTGCGGAGATATTGAGGAGCGAGAGCCAGATTCCGGAGTCGTACTTGTCAGTTCCCGGCACGGTTAGAGCCAGTTCGTCCGTTGGGAAGCTCGCGGGAATGCGGTAGCGATTGCCGTCGACGACGCCGTAGAGAGTGCTGGCGATCTCGACCTCCTCGACGACATTCACGAAGACGCCGGTCGCGCCGAAGACCGACAACAGCTCGACGACAGTCTGGCCGGGTTCGAGCGTGATCGTGACCTCGCTTGTGGTCAGGTCCGATGCCGTGAGCAAGCGCACGTAGGTCTGGATGACCTGTTCCGACGGGTTGTGTAGGAGCAGCCTGCTGGTGACGTCGAGCGAGCCGTAGCGGTCGCGCGGCAGGCCGCTGTAGAGCCAGCCGCGCTGGAGCGGGCCGCTCGCGACTTGCAGCCCGTTGTACTCATCCAGAGCCTGCACAAAGACATCGCGGTCCGCCTCAACCAGCACTGTCCAGAAGCCGCTGCCGACGCACAGCCCGGACTCCTCGGGGAGCGGCACTGTCGCGGTCTCGCCAGATATCTCTGCCCC